>QIMA01000221.1 GCA_003233535.1 Rhodanobacteraceae bacterium | reverse complement strand
GGGTAATCCCCATCCCCCAGCAGAACAGCGTGGCCTGACTGTCGCAATAAACCTTTGCTGCCTCTTCGATCTGCTCACGGACTAGGCCCGACTGTTGTTCAATCTGTTCCCAGTCAGCCGCCGCAGCGCTGGCTCTAAGCAAATCGACGCCAACGGTGTGCTTGGCGACGAATTCGTGATCGAGCGCATCCCAATCGAACACGCACTTGAGCATGCCCGTGAGCAGCGCTAGATCGCCACCGATGCGCGGCGTGTAGTAGTGAGTGGCTATCGAGGTACTGCCGCCAGTGAGCATCTCCCGCGGGCTCTGCGGATTGGTGAATCGCTCCAGCCCGCGTTCGCGCAGCGGATTGACCGCGACAATCTGGCAGCCGCGCTTGGCCGCTGCGCGCAGTTCACCCAGCATGCGCGGGTGGTTAGTACCCGGATTCTGACCGAAAATAAAGATCGCATCGCAGTGTTCAAAGTCGTCGAGCGTTACCGTGCCCTTACCGGTGCCAATCTGCTCGCCCATGGCCACGCCCGAAGCCTCGTGGCACAGGTTGGAGCAGTCCGGCAGATTGTTGGTTCCGAATTCGCGTACGAACAGCTGGTACAGATAGGCCGCTTCGTTAGACGCCCGACCCGAGGTGTAGAACAGCGCCCGGTCTGGCGATAGCTGCGCGTGCAAATGCTTGGCGATCAGCGCAAACGCGGCGTCCCAGGCAATCGGTCGATAGTGATCGGAGCTGGCCTCGTAAACCAGCGGCTCGGCAAGCCGACCCTGCGCTTCCAGCCATTGATCAGACTGCTCAGCCAACCAACTCACCGTGTGCTCGGCAAAGAACTCGGCGCCGATGCGCTTGGAAGTGGCCTCGGCGGCAACCGCCTTGACCCCGTTTTCGCAGAACTCAAAGGTCGAATGCGGGTTGCGATCCGGCCACGCGCAGCCGGGGCAGTCAAAACCCTGCGGCTGATTGGCGCGCAACATCGTCCTCGCGCCTTTGCCGACGATGCCCTCGGCACGCACCGCGCGCAGCGAGCTGATCAGCGAATCCCAACCGCCAGCGGGTTTGTTGTAGGGGCGTTTGCTCAATCTAGCTTCCTAGTTGCGATTTGCTGCGGCGACGTCCAAACTCCGATTTGGCTCCGCGGCATGGATTTCGAGCTCGGCGATGGTCTGACGATTCCCATCGAAGACCAAGAGAGAATCGCAATCGAGTTTCTCGGAGGCAATCGTGAAGCGTTGCGCGCTAGCTCAGATTCCCAGCGTCACACATTTCGCACTGTGGCTTCACTGTCGCAGAGAGAAGACCCAGCGCAATCTATACGCTTTTACTATCGATACCTCTTCAAGCCTCATGTGGCATGTACTCGACATCGGGTGCGCGCTTTCTCATTTTGTATCACTTGAGTACGAAGATGAAGATGAAGACTAACGTCATGCTTATAGCGAATACCAGATCACGTCACGGGCCAGCGCGTATCCAGAACGACCGGCGTGCACATTGAAGAACATCCGACCACGATCTTGTACCGGCCCACTGGTCCTGAAGAGCTGGCCCTGGTCCGCGACAGCGGCTACAAGCGATGGCCGCCGCGTTTGCCCGGGCAGCCGATTTTCTATCCGGTGACCAACGAGGCCTACGCCCGGCAGATCGCGACGCGTTGGAATATCGGCGATAGCGGGGTCGGCTATGTCACTGGTGAGTGACTATGACCGGCGAGCGCACGAGCACGAGGCACTGTCCTGCCCGCGTTGCCACAAGACAATGACTCCGGGGCTGGCCATGCTCGGTCGCGGACTGATCTGGCGTAAACCGGAAACAACCGGTGCGGGGACCTTCAGCATGATCACCCAGGCGCTGCCAAACACCATCTCGATGAACATCCGCCCGGCCTATAACCGCGCCTGGCGCTGCGATGCCTGCTCGACGGCGCTGGTCGACTACAGCAAGATGGTCCGGGTGAAGTGAGTCACTGTAGGAGCAATCAATGACCGAGCTAACGCGAACCGCGCAGTGCAGCTGCGGCCAACTGCGCGCCACGACGCAGGGCGAGCCGGTGCGCGTATCGATCTGCCACTGCTTCGCCTGCCAACGGCGTACTGGCTCTAGTCACGGCGTGCAGGCCCGCTTTCCTGTCGCTAACGTTCAGGTCGTCGGCCAGTCACGCTCCTATCGGCGCGTGGCCGAAAGCAGCAACACGATCCGCTTCCGTTTCTGCCCGACTTGCGGAGCCACTGTCAGCCTGTCCATCGACAGTGATCCAGATCTCCTTGGAATCCCGGTCGGCGCCTTCGCCGACCCGCAGTTTCCAACACCCACCGTATCCATCTACGAATGCAGCGCGCATTCGTGGTTTGTCCCGCCCGCAGACGCCGAGCGGTGGGACTAGCCCGGAGTTTCATGAATCTTCTGCTGCAGGCGGCGGCGTTGCAGTTCGTCCGTAAGCTGAGCGGCTTCAACAAACCGTCGAAGGCAAACCAAGCGGCTTTTGATGCGGCGATCGAACGCGTCTCTACGGCCTAGAACCTGAACGAAATTGGCACAAACCGAACAACCAAAGCTTCCGTTCAGGTTTAAAAGTGCATCCTAGCAGTGTCGCGGAAGTCAGCCGCCATCGGTTGGCCTCCCTCCCGCGCTCCCTGCGCGCTGCTAAGGAAGTAATTATGAATCGCCTTTTCGTGCCCATAGTGGGTTTGGTGCTTGGCACCATGGCGGTCACTGCGGTGGCCCAGGATCATCAGCGCGGACGCGACGGCGCACATACTGAACGTGCGGCCGAGAATAAGCGTGGAGATCACGCTGCCGATCGCCGAGCAAGTCGCCCCGAACGTAGTCGTGGTAATCGCAGTGACAACCGAGGTTCCGGTCGCGATTCCAATCGCGGCAACCGTCAGAACGCCGGCAACGGCCAGCGTCAGGGTCTGCCGAGAGCACAGCAGCGCGTTCAGCGCGAGCGTGCCGGTGACCGTCACGATCGTGTAGTTGCCAATAATCGCGGTGATCGACGTTCTGATCGACGTTCTGATCGACGAACGGACCGGCGCGTCGATCGGCGTACTGATCGACGCCATGATCGCCGAGCCGATCGACGCAACGACCGTCGTCATGATCGTAGAGCCGACAGACGCAACGACAGACGTCACGATCGTCGCAACGACCGACGTCACGATCGTCGCAAGGACCGACGTCACGATCGACGTCACGATCGACGCCACGATCGACGCCATACGCGGAATCACAATCGCCACAACAACCGCCACAGCCGCTGGAGTCATCGAGACTGGCGTCGCAGCTGGCATCACGGTTGGTCCGGCAATCGCTACCGCGCGCACAACCGCTACTATCGACCGCACGGCTACGTGCCGCGCTCATGGAGCATCGGCTACTACCTGCCGACCGCCTACTTCGCCTCGCGCTACTACGTGAACTACAACGACTACGGCATTACCGCACCGCCGTACGGTACTGAGTGGATCCGCGCGGACTATGATCTGCTGCTGGTGGACATCGACACCGGTGAGGTAGTCGACATTCTGAAGAACTTCTATTACTAGCAGCTAAGTTCCAGTGGCCAGTGAAAGCAACACAAAAAGGCCGCCTTCGGGCGGCCTTTTTGCGCTTACGTGACCAGAGCGCCAGGCGCGACCGCGCTGCGAAATGCGCCTAGGAAAAAGCTGCTCCGGCCCTAGCCCGGCTGTTTCATGAACTCGCGCAATGCTCACGCAGGACATTGGTAGGCCAGTGGTTTTTCACAGTGGTTTTTAGTGGTTCATACACCCGACTGAGGAAAAGTCGCTGGGCGATCAAGGGCCTAGCGAGGGCGCGTGAAGTTTATGAAATTCCGGGCTAGGCACCGCACGCAGCCGCGAACGATCCATGCGCCAGAGAATCACGCGCGACGAAGATGCCTCTCTTACTGGCCACTGGAACTGGCCACTGGCACTTCGCTTTCTAACTCACTGATCATCTTATAAATCGCGCGTCCGGCGGCCGGGGCCTTAGCACGCGCAGTTTCCTTATTCGCCTGCCGAGCCAGCTGACGCAGCCGTTGTCGATCAGCATCCGGGTGGTCGGCCATGAACTCTTCGATTGCCGGATCGCCTTCGGCGACAATCCGGTCGCGCCAGTGCTCGTGGGCATGCATGCGCGCCACCGACTGCCGATGTTTGGCATCGTCAGGCGTTAGCGCCGACCGGATCGGAGCCAGATCCAGTTCGCGCATTTTCTTGGCTAAGAACAAGATTTGCCGCTTGCGAGCAATATGCGACTTGATCTTGCGCGCCAGTTTCAGGTCCGCCTCGATCTCTTCGGGGATCGGCACTTTGGCCAGCAATCCGGATTTAGCTTCCACCAGCGATTGCGCAAGTTCGAAAATCTCTTGCGCCTCGCGCTTAAGCTGGCTCTTGCTGACAAATTCAGGGTCTGCCGAATCAGCTGGTGGGGTTCGAGAACTCTGTGGACACATATATTCGGTTCGGGTTCGGCTTCAGGCTCTGTCAGAATAACCGACTCTTTGATCCACCACAGGACTACTCAATGCTTCGGACGGCCCCAGACACCGCGGATTTGCGCGCCCAGCTTGAACCGCTTGCCGAATTGGCAGCCGACGCCATCGGCAAAGCACGCGCTGCCGGAGCCGACCAAGCCGAGCTTTCGCTATCGGTAGAGGCCGGACTGAGCGTGAATGTGCGCAAGGGTGAGGTGGATACGCTGGAATACACCCGCGACCGCGGACTATCCCTCAGCGTCTACATGCAGGGCCGCAAAGGCTCGGCGAGCACCGCCGATCTCAGCCCCGATTCGATAAACAAGACGCTCGATCACGCACTAGCTATCGCCCGATATACCGAAGCCGACCCAGCCGCCGGCCTAGCCGACGCAGATCGATTGGCTACCGAGTTCCCAGACTTAGACCTTTGGCATCCGCAGCCTTTGGATGCGGAAGCGGCCATATCTCAGGCGACCGCTTGTGAAGCAGCAGCCCTGGAGTTCGACCCGCGAATTAGTAATACCGAGGGTGCCAGCAGCAGTTTGGGCCAGGGAATCTCGATCTACGCCAACAGCTACGGCTTCCTGGGTCGGGAGGCAAGCACGCGCTGCTCGCTCTCCGCATCGGTCATCGCCGGCAGCGAAGATGCGATGCAACGGGACTACTACTACGATTCTGCGCGCGACGCAGCCGACCTACGCGACGCTGCAGAAATTGGTCAGGAGGCGGCACGTCGCACGCTAACCAAGCTCGACCCTAAGCCGATCAAAACCGGTGAATATCCGGTGATCTTTGCTCCGGAAATCGCCCGCGGCTTCTTCGCTCATTTATGCTCGGCGGCCAGCGGCGGGTCGCTGTATAGACAGGCCTCTTTTTTGCTCGACGCGTGTGGCAAACAGGTGCTCCCCGATTGGCTGCAGGCGGTCGAGGACCCCTTCTTGCTACGCGGCACCGGCAGCTGCAGCTTCGATGCCGAAGGCGTCGCGACCAAGCGCCAGGCACTGATCGAAAACGGCGTGCTTCGCCGCTACCTGCTCGGCAGCTAT
>QIMA01000331.1 GCA_003233535.1 Rhodanobacteraceae bacterium | reverse complement strand
CACTATGAGCGAATGCTCTATCGAACCTGTGCTTTATCTGTGCAGTAATCCAAGTTGAGAGGAGATCCCATGTCCAGCACACCCACGACGCCGCGCCTGTACGGCGAACAAGACGTCAATCCTGACTGCCTACGCGGCCAGCCGATTGCCTTTCTCGGCTACGGCAGCCAGGGTCGTGCGCAAGCACTGAATCTGCGCGAATCAGGCTTCGATATACGCATTGGCGTGCGCCCCGTCGGCAAAAGCGCGAAACAGGCGCAGGCCGACGGTTTTGAGACCCGCAGCTTCGCAGATGCCGTTGCCGGCGCGCGCGTAATCGGCTTCTTCATACCCGACACCGAACAGGCGCGGGTCTATCGCGAAGTCGTGGAGCCGCAGCTGGCCGACGGCCAACTGCTGATGTTCGCCCACGGCTTTAACGTGCACTACGACCAAATCAAGCCACCAGCAGGCATCGACGTGGCCTTGGTCGCGCCGAAATCACCGGGTGCGCTGGTGCGTAGCCAGTACGAAGAAGGCCGCGGCGTACCGTGTTTGATCGCGGTCCACCAGGACGCCACCGGCACCGCCGAGCAGCGCGCTTTGGCCTGGGCCTGGGGTATCGGCAGCGCCCGCGCTGGTGTGCTCAAGACCACCTTCGCCGAAGAAACTGAGACCGATTTGTTCGGTGAGCAGGCGGTACTTTGCGGCGGCGCCACCGAGCTGATCTCGGCCGGCTTCGAGACCCTAACTGAAGCAGGCTACCAGCCTGAAGTAGCCTATTTTGAAGTCCTTCACGAGCTCAAGCTGATCGTTGATCTGCTGTATGAAGGCGGCTACGCGCGGATGCACGAGTTCATCTCCGACACCGCCATGTGGGGCGATTTGATCAGCGGCCCACGGATCATCGACGCCGGCACCAAGGAGCGCATGAAGGCGGTCCTGGACGATATCCAATCCGGCAAGTTTGCCCGTGAGTGGATTGCTGAAAGCAGTGCCGGCAAGCCTAATTTCAACGAACTGCTGAACAAAGACCTAGCCCACCCGATCGAGCAGGTCGGTCAGACTCTGCGCGCGCGAATGAGTTGGCTGCAGAGTAGCCAGAGCTAGGAAAGGGCCTAGGAGAGCTAAAAGCGGTCGGCTCTCGCATTCTGCTGCTGGGAGAGGCGATAAGGAGCCGCGCTCTTGCCGTTCTGGGCCCTTTCTCTAGCCTTAGCTACAAAAAAGCCGGTCTACGACCGGCTTTTTTGTGGCTAAGGCGAGCTACTCACTCCAAATCGAGGAACGAGCGGAGCTGTTCTGAGCGGCTCGGATGACGCAGTTTGCGCAGCGCCTTGGCTTCGATCTGACGAATACGTTCGCGGGTTACGTCGAACTGCTTGCCGACTTCTTCCAGCGTGTGATCGGTGTTCAGATCAATGCCGAAACGCATGCGCAGCACTTTGGCTTCGCGCGGCGTTAGGCCGGCGAGCACGTCGCGTACGGTTTCCGACAGGCCGGTGTTGGTGGCTTCGTCTAGCGGTGACTGGATCGAGATGTCTTCGATGAAGTCGCCCAAATGCGAATCTTCGTCGTCGCCGATCGGCGTTTCCATGGAGATCGGCTCTTTGGCGATCTTGAGGACTTTGCGGATCTTGTCCTCTGGCATCTCCATCTTCTCAGCCAGCTCTTCCGGAGTCGGTTCACGACCCATCTCCTGCAGCATCTGCCGGGAGATACGGTTGAGCTTGTTGATCGTCTCGATCATGTGCACCGGAATACGAATGGTGCGGGCCTGATCAGCGATCGAGCGCGTGATGGCCTGACGAATCCACCAAGTCGCATACGTCGAGAACTTGTAGCCGCGGCGATACTCGAACTTATCCACCGCCTTCATCAGGCCGATGTTGCCTTCCTGAATCAGGTCGAGGAACTGCAGTCCGCGGTTGGTGTACTTCTTAGCGATCGAGATAACCAAACGCAGGTTGGCCTCGACCATTTCTTTCTTCGCACGGCGGGCTTTCGCCTCACCAATCGACATCGCCCGGTTGATGTCTTTGATATCCGTCGTTGCCAAATGCAGCGCACGCTCGATCTGCAGGCGTTTTTCCTGCTCGGACAAGATCTGCTCGCGCACATTCTTGAGGTTGGTCGCCCACTTGGTGCGCTTGCTGCTCTCGCGATCTACCCAACCAAGGTCGGTCTCAGAACCGACAAAGCTGCGAATGAAGTCGCGGCGCGGCATCTTGGCGCGGTTCACGCACAGATCGGTGATCGCGCGCTCGGTCACTCGGATGTTCACGACCACTTCGCGAACTTTACGGGTAAAGCCTTCGATCATCTGCGTCGGCAAACGCAGCATCAGGAACTCGGCGGTCATCACTTTGCGCAGTTCAACGACGCGTGGGTGATCCAAACCGTGTTTGCTCATGATCCCCTGGAATTCGTCATACTGCTCACGCAGCGCGCCCATGCGCGAGCGCACTTCGACGAGATCAGGTCCGGTGTTGACCTTCTCCTCTTCCTTTTCTTCTTCACCGCCCGTTGCCTCGCCTTCCGCTTTTTTCACCGGCGGGGGCGGAGGTGGTGGCGGAGGTTCCGGCGGAGGTTCGGTTCCCAACTCGTACTCCAAGAATCCGGTTAGCACTTCAGAAAGGCGCTTCTTGCCCTCCAAGTGCAGCTCGAACTCTTCCAGCAGAATCTGGATCGACCAAGGGAAGTTGCTCAGCGCGAGTTGGACCTGATTGAGCCCTTCTTCGATGCGCTTAGCAATGGCGATTTCGCCTTCTCGGGTCAGCAACTCGACCGTACCCATTTCTCGCATGTACATGCGCACAGGATCGGTGGTGCGACCAACGTCAGCATCCAAAGCGGCCAGAGCGGCAACCGCTTCTTCGGTCGCTTCTTCATCAGGCGGCTGTGCTGGGTTTTCCGGTACGATCGCTGACTCAGCGGGTGCGGTTTCATGCACCTCGATGCCCATGTCATTGATCATGCCGATGATATCTTCGATCTGTTCCGGATCGACGATGTCGTCTGGCAGATGATCGTTGACTTCAGCGTAGGTCAGAAAGCCCTGCTCCCGTCCTTTGGTGATCAGTTGCTTGATCTCGGACTGTTGCTGGATCTGGGATTGTAGCTTCTCAGGATTTTCCATAGAGGCAGGGTTGCGTTGGGCGAAGCAAGGGGAACGGAGCAGCATAGCGCATTTTTCGCCGCTCAGCTAGCCGCTCTTCGCTAATCTTCGCATCCGGCTCCTGCTATGCCCAGCGTGCGTGCGGAGAGATTCCATTGCACCGTGTGGCTGAATAGATGGGCGATCACAAACAGCGCGTCTTCAGCGGTCAAATCGTGATCGACCTTAATCTCAGCCCCATCCAGGTCACCGGTGAATGGCTCGGGCACATCACTGATCCGGATCGGAATGGCGTAGCGTTGTTCTACCCAGGGCTCGATTCGGTTGAATGCAGCGCGGAAACGTTCATCGCTGGGATGCTCGCTCACAGCTGGATGACTCCTTCGATCTCGATCATCAGTTCTCGCCTGCACACTTCGCCTTCAACGACGATCATCTGCACTTGCGGCGGAAAGGCCTTGGCCACTAACTCTGCGGCATCAGCTAAGCGGTCCCCATCGCGCACATAAACCCGAAATACGGCGCCGGTGTGATAGCTAATGGATCGACCGCGCACGTCGCCAGCCTGTACCAGCAGGCTGTCGATATTGTTGCGAATCTCCGCAATCTGGGCCGCCAAGTCGCCATCGTGCATCGATTCGTGGCCAACCAAACTGGCCGTACCGCTGATCAGCAATAGTTCGCCGCGCGCACCTTCCCAAAACATGGCTCGGGAGAAGCGCGGTGGATTGAGGCCGTATTCGCGCGGATAGCG
>QIMA01000595.1 GCA_003233535.1 Rhodanobacteraceae bacterium | reverse complement strand
AGCTAGAGAAGATGCCGGTCAAGCTGCGCCGCTGGATGACTCGACGCGGCCCATTCGAATTTCGGCCGGTGTATCCGCGCGATGAGCTCAATCCGCCCAAGCGTCCGCCTTATCAACAGGTGTGGTTCCGCCTGAGCGAAGAGGTAGGAGATGACCCGGCGCTCAATGCCAGCCTGCTCGCCTACGCCAGCGACTTCCATCTGGTCGGCACGACCACCTTCCCGCACGGCATTTCTTACTACCAAGGCAACGTGCAGATGGCCAGTTTGGACCACGCGATGTGGTTCCATCGCCGCTTTCGCATCAACGATTGGCTGCTCTACAGCTGCGACAGTCCAAGCGCCCAGGGCGCGCGCGGCTTGGCTCGTGGATTGATCTACGACCGCAAAGGGCGGCTAGTGGCATCAACGGCGCAGGAAGGGTTGATTAGATTGGTGAAGAAGTAGCTTAGACAGGTAGCCGGTTCCAATCTCTATGCGAATTCCGCGAGCGGGACCAGCAACGGCTTCCGGTAGCACCCATGCACCGCTGGAGTCGGTAACAGCTGCCAAAGCGAGCGACGTTTGCGCTTTTCCATTGGGCTGCTTCGATTCGCAGACGCTGCGGGATCAACCCACCGCGGCGCGATTAGTGGCGGCGGTGCCGCTCAGTGCACGATTGAGCGCGCCTGTGAAGCTTGTTCGTCGCCCTAGTCTGCTCTAACGTCCAGATGCAATGAATGATGCCGATTCAAACCTAAGCACCAGCACCGACGCAACCGTCATACTCGAACTGCCGCTGCAAACGTCCGCTGTCAAACTGTGGATGAATACCAGCAGCGCTGTGTTCGGCGGATTATTTCTTGCCGCAACGGTGGTGCTGTGTATGACAGCGGGCCTGTTGGGGCTGCTCGCGCTGCTCCCCGGAGCGCTGATAATCGGCGTGATCCGCTTTTACTGGCGCCGCTACGAAGCACATTTCAGCTGTCGACTGCTGGAGGACGGATTGCTGGTCCGTCGCGGGGTTTGGTGGCGTGCCGAAATCTTCGTCCCGCGCTCCCGTATTCAACACACGGAAGTGAACCAAGGGCCTCTGGCAAGGCGCTTTGAAATCGCACAGATTGCCGTCTATACAGCGGGCAGCCATGCCTCCAAGGTCGAAGTTGATGGCCTGAAGTTAAACACGGCCATTACCTTGCGCGATCAGTTGCTAGGCCGAGATGGACACGACGCCGTCTGATCCAGCGCCGGCAGCGGCGCCACCGACGATAGCCGACGGCGAGCGCCGCCTGCATCCGTGGTCTTGGCTGTTTGTGCTGATCAGCAAACTGCGACCGATGCTATTTCCTATCCTGGTCCTGTTGTTCTTGGGCCGCGGAGAGAAATGGGAGCTATTTGGTGCACTCGGCGCGGTAGCACTTTCGGTCTACGCGCTAGTTTACAGCTTCGGCTTTCGCTACCGCATAGGACGCGACAGCCTCCTGGTCCGCGAAGGAATATTCAGCCGCACAGAGCGCCATGTGCCCTTCGCACGCATCCAGAACATCGTCCAGCACCGCAACTTACTGCATCGGCTGTTTGCGGTCACCGAACTGCGTCTAGAGTCGGCTGGAGGAAACAAGCCTGAGGCGGTGATGTCGGTGATTAGCGCAGCCGAAGCAAAGCTTATCGAACAGGTATTGCGCGGCCGCAGCGAGAGCAACGAGGCGGGTGAAGCCGTGCATGATGCTTCTCCAACGCTCCACCACGCTGATCTCGGCGAGATCGTGCGCTATGGATTGTGCAGCAATCGCGGTGCCATCGTGGTCGGTGCAGGCTTCGCTGCCGCCTCGCAGATGCAGTTTTGGGAAAGCGCCGACTTCGAAGAGCTTTCGCAGTCGCTATTTGGCAGTCTGCTCTCCGCCGTAGGCTGGGTTGGGGGTTGGCAGAGCACAGCCTTGGCCATCGCGCTGGGCGTGCTGGTAATGGCCGTCGCTCTGAAGCTGCTGTCGGTCGTGATGTGCGTACTTAGCCACTACGATTTTCGGCTCGATCTGGAAGACCAGCGCATCGGCACGCAGGCCGGCCTGCTGACACGCAGCCATGCCAGCGCCAACCTGAGCAAGGTTCAGCGAATCATCGTTAGTCAGCCCTGGCTAGCGCGGCGTATGCAGCGCAAAGGGCTCTCCTGTGAGGTTGCCTCCGGACAACAGGCCGACCCCAATAACTCCAATCACCGGCTCAGTGATTTGGTGCCGATGGGCACCGAGGCCGAAGTGACAAACGTACTGCAGCAGGTCGCTCCAAGGCTAGTCCCCGACAATCTGCAGTGGCGCTGCCTACACCCCCGAGCGTGGCGCAGACGTTTGTTGCCCAGCGTCCTCATACTGAGTGCTCTAACCCCACCGGCGATGCTGATCATCGGGCCCTGGGCATTGCTCGCCTGGGTGCTGCTGGTGAGCTTGGCCGTGCTGGAAGCGCGCGGCTGGGCCAAGTTCGCCGGCTATGCCTTTGACGGTGAGCTATTCGCATTTCGCGCCGGCTGGCTAAGTCGTAGTTGGGCCGTAGCGAGCGTGGACAAAGGCCAAACGCTGGTCTTCAAGCAGTCACCCTTTGATCGTCGTCACGGCATGGCCAGCGTTCGCCTCGATACCGCCGGCGCATCCAGTGGTTTCGACTTGAAAGTGCCGTATCTGAGCTTTGCTGAGGCGCAAACGCTGTTTGCTCAGAGCAGCCGGGCCGTTGCCTCTAGCCCGGCTGTTTCATAAACTTCACGCGCCCTCGCTAGGCCCTTGATCGCCCAGCGGTTTTTCCTCAGTCGGGTGTATGAACCACCCCGTTTTGAAAAACCACCGGCGCTCCTGAAGAAAAATCACTGGCCTACCAATGTCCTGCGCGATCATCGCGCGAGTTCATGAAACAGCCGGGCTAGCGCCGACCCCACAGCGATCGCCACCCCCAGCACGTAGCCTTTCACCGCCGCGTTAGAAGCTCGAGCCTGGCTGACTAAGAAACTCTACTTCGGACTCGCTGGACTGCCTGCCAAGAATCTCGTTGCGATGCGGATAACGGCCGAAGCGCTCGATGATAGATTGGTGCCGCAGTTCGAAATCCAAATTAGATTCCTCACCTAAGTCGGTAAATAGCTGCACCGCTGTGCGGTGGACTTCGGCCGATTCGCAATGCATGTACGGCATGTACAAAAAACAGCGCTGCTGTTGGCTATCCAGCGCCCGATCTGCTCCCGCGGCGACGGCAACCTGCGCCAGGGCGAGTGCCAACGGATCGCTGGCGAACGACTCCGGCCGATCTCTATAGATGTTTCGCGAGAACTGATCCAGCACGATCACCTCAGCCAATCGACCGCGAGACGACTGCCGCCAGCGATGTAACTCGCAGCGCGCAGCGCGCGCATGTGTCTGCCCAAAGCGCTCCGCGATGTGGCGATCCAAACGCGCGTCTTTAACCCACCACTGCTTAACCTCGATCTCCTCGAACCAGAATTTGATGACATCCTCGGCGGTAGTTAGTTCTGACACGGGCAGACTCGTTGGTAACTTCAAGATCCCAGATCATACGACTAGCGCGGGCGGAAACATTACCCGCAGCATGCGTTAGCTGACACGTGGGCCGGACCAAAGCAAATCGTTTAGGGACAAAGTCCCAGGGCTCTGATCCACGTTTGACTCCACACAGCTCGACTAAAACTTACCCTAGGCAATCCGCACGGATATGCACAAGCGTTTGCGGCGAGCAGCAGCTTGCGCCCGGCTATCACTAAGGCAATTGCGGACACATACATCAGCAAACCATACACCGCTGAGGGTACTGCCGCCTCGGTGGACTTCAGTAGATTCAGCGCCACCAGCAAGCCCAGCGTGCCGTTCTTCACACCCAACTCCACCGACACGGTCAACGCGTCGACAAAACGCAATCCGCTCAGTCGCGATACCGCCAAGCCAATCGCAATGCCGAGCAGGTTAAGCATGATGCAGGCGGGACCGGCTTGAACAAGCAACGTTGGCAAACGGTCCCAGATTGAGGCGGCTATACCCACGATCAACGTGACCAGAACGACCATCCCGAACACGCCAACGCCCCTTTCCAGCGCCGCGGCGACGTCTGGCCTCTTCGCCTTGAGCAGCATTCCTAAGGCAACTGGCAGCAGTATCACAACCGCCAATGTACCCACCGTATCCGCCAACGGCAGGCTAAGACCCGCACCCACTCCGCCGCTATTGCCCAGGGCCAGACCCACATAGATCGGCAGACTGAGCACCGTGAGTACGCTGGCGGTGACGGTTAACGCGATCGACAGGGCGAGATTAGCGCCCGCCAAGTAAGTGATCAGATTGGAAGTGGTGCCGCCTGGGCAAGCAGCAAGGATGACCAAGCCGACTGCCAGCATCGGCGGCAGATCCAATACTGCGATGATCACAAAGGCCAGCCCCGGCATGACTAATGCCTGCGCGAGCGTGCCAACAATCACAGCGCGCGGCTGTGCCAACTCCCGCCGGAAATGATCCACGGTCAGGCTCAGGCCCATTCCGGCCATGATGATCATCAGCGCGATCGGCAGCCCGATGCTGATTAATGCACTGTCCTGCATACGCGGCGCACTCCGTCTGCCTGATATTAGCCCGGATATTTCATAAACTTCACGCGCCCTCGCTAGGCCCTTGATCGCCGCGATTTTTCCTCAGTCGGGTGTATGAACCACTACACCGCTCCTGCGGAAAAACCACTGGGCAATCAATGTCCTGCGCGATCATCGCGCGAATTCATGAAATATCCGGGTTAGCAACCGTTGAGGTTACCCGTTCGTGACTTCAGGCTGGTCAACTGCGCGTGGATCTAAGAACACACTGAATAACTCAGCCGCGTGGGCTATTCGTTGTGTCCCTACGCCAGAGCGCTGATCGGAAGCACACGATTGCCGCCACATCGTCCACCCCGAGTCGTTAACATGCACGCTGGATCTTATGGGAATCGACCATGATTAAGGCGCTATTGGCAAGCTTGGGTATGCTCGCAGCGAGCAGTCTTTCAGCTCAAACGGACGCGCTACGCAGTATCGCCGAACAATCCGGTTTCCTGCGCACCGGGCGATACGCCGAAGTTGCCGAGCTGTGTGGAAGGTTCGCGGCGAGATTCCCAAGTGCGGTGCGCTGCGAGAGTTTCGGCAGCAGCCCCGAAGGCCGGGCTATGCAGCTCATGGTAGTGAGCCGCAGCGGTGCGTTAACGGCCGAGCAGGCAAAGCGGGAAAACATTCCGGTCGTGCTGTTTCAGGGCGGCATCCATTCTGGCGAAATCGACGGCAAGGACGCTGGGTTCCTGGCACTGCGCGAAATGCTCAACAACGAGGCCGCGCCAGGAGCTTTGGAAAAGGTTGTGGTTCTGTTCGTGCCGGTGTTCAACGTCGACGGACACGAGCGCTTTGGCGCATGGAATCGACCCAATCAGCGCGGACCGGAGGAAATGGGTTGGCGCACTACCGCGCAGAACTACAACCTCAACCGCGATTACATCAAAGCTGACGCGCCGGAAATGCAGCACATGCTGCGCCTGCTCAATCGTTGGGACCCGATCGCCTTTGCGGACCTCCACGCAACCAACGGCGCCCAGTTTGAACACGATATTTCCATCATGGTCGAACCCAATCACGCGGGTCTACCGGCGATGCGCGAAGCCGGCAGGGAACTGCGCGACACGGTAATGGACGATTTGCGCGACGGTGGATCGCTGCCGGTCCCGTTTTATCCATCGTTCGTGGTCCACGACGACCCCAGCTCCGGTTTTAGAGACGGCCCCGGCCAGCCACGCTTCTCGCTGACCTACGTGGCCTTGCGCAACCGTTTCTCGATGCTGGTGGAAACGCACTCGTGGAAGGCGTATCCGGTGCGCGTGCGGATCACGCGCAATACCGTCGTTTCGCTCACCGCACTCACCGCTCGTGAGGGTAAGCGCTGGCTGAAACTAGCACTAGCAGCCGATCGAGCTTCGAACGAGCTTGCCGGGAAAGCGGTACCGGTGGCGTACGCCGCTACCGATGAATCGCGAGAAATCGAATTTCGTGGCTATGCCTACACGCGCAGCCCGTCGGCGGTATCCGGCGCGTTGATGACCCGCTACGACGAAAGCACGCCGCAGATCTGGCGCATCCCTTTGCGCGATGACGTGGTGCCCAGCAAAACCGCTCAGCTACCAGGCTACGCCTACGCCGTCCCTGCGGCACACGCTGCGTGGATGAGCGAGAAACTCAGTCTGCACAACATTCGCTATGAAGTGCTCGCCTACAAGCACGACAGCGTCGCCACAATGGCCTATACCGCTAGCAAAGCCACGCTGGCCGAGCAGTCTTTCGAAGGGCGGCAAATGCTGAGTGTAGAGGGCGTATGGGGCGAATACGCGGGCAAGCTCGAAGCAGGCTCCTTGCTCATCCCGGTTAACGGCAACAACGGCTATTTGCTGGCTGCATTGCTCGACCCTGAAGCACCCGATTCACTGCTGGCCTGGGGCTCATTCAACAATCATTTCGAGCGCAAGGAATACATGGAGGCCTATGTGGCCGAAGCGGTCGCACGCGAAATGATCGCCGAGGACCCCGCAGTCGCCGCTGCCTTTAACGCCAAGCTCGCCAGCGACCCTGAATTCGCCGCCAGCCCCTCCGCCAGACTGGAATTCTTCTATCGGTTGCACAGTTCCTGGGATTCACGCCGCAACGTCTATCCCATCCTGCGTCTAGACGAACCTCTTTAACCAACGAACCTCGACACCCGAACACAAGGAGCGAACCATGCAGCTCGGTGCCTTTTCAGTCAGCCTCAGCGTTAAGGATTTGGCGACTTCCAAGCAGTTCTAGCGCGTGAAGTTTATGAAATTCCGGGCTAGGGGCCTGCGCCGCCGGCAGCCGCCGTTGAAATCGAAGCGGAGTCCCGCGCCGAACAGCCTTTTTACCGCCCCGTTCTTGCAGCCGAACTGCGCCTCGTGCGCATGATTCGGGCTGCGATGCGCTTGGCGACAGTGCCCCCCTACTCTTTCGGAGCGCGCACTCGAAGAGCCAAGCCTTTAAGAAACTGGCGCAGTATTTGATCGCCGCAGGCGCGGAAATTGCGGTGATCGCGCTGACGGAAAAACGCCGACAGTTCCGGCTTTGTCACCGCAAAGTCGATCGCCTCAAAAATCGAATGCATGTCGACGTCCTTCAGCTCGAAAGCGATGCGCAGCCTCTTCAATACCAAGTTGTTGTCTACTTCCACATCCACCGAGCGCGCAGCAGCGTTCGGGCTCGGTCCACGCCGATGGATAATCAGCCCATCCAAGAATGCGGCGAGAGTCGGATCTGGGCAGGCCTCAAAGCCATCGTCTTCTTCGCGCCGCAGCATGGCTTCGAAGCGATCCGTATCCGCTGTTTTCATGGCAGACGCTAAGCCAGCAATCTCAGCCATTTTGGCATCCGAGAGGCTGAGCGTGTAGCGCAGACTGCGCAGGACGTGGTTGTTCATTGCGCTCAATGCATTGCTCCTGGAGAGTGGATTGACCGGCACGGTTGCCACGTCAGTTGTTCATGCGGGTACCCGCACATTGGAACACATGCCGGCAAAATGCTGGGCGACGCCGCAGATTTCAGGGAACCTCTAGAAACCGTAGCGAGCGGTTCGAGTGCAAGGCGCACGGAGCACAGGAACCGCAGTGTACTTGGCTGTACATGAGGATTC
>QIMA01000420.1 GCA_003233535.1 Rhodanobacteraceae bacterium | reverse complement strand
ATTGGGTGAGCGCGCTACGGGGCAGATTGCACGGTTGTGGCGGTGCAGGGCAAGGCGCAATGAGGCGGAATGGTTTTTCCATTCCAACGAGTTGCAACGCAGCCATGCGCCGCCACAAGCGTGCAATCTGCCCCGTCCAACTGAGGTCTCTAGGTTGAACTCCAATGAGCACAGCCTAGCCGACATAGCCGAGCGCGACTGGGGCGATTTACGTGCGCGCTTGCTGGCGCAGGCGCAACGCCTGGGTTTCGCCGCGCTGGGTATCAGCGGCGTCGATCTGGGCGCGGATGAGGCACGCCTGCAGCGCTGGCTGGACGATGGCCTACACGGTGAAATGGGTTACATGGCCCGCCACGGCAGTAAACGCAGTCGGCCGGCAGAGCTGGTCCCGGGCACACGGCGAATCATCTCGGTACGGATGGATTACTGGCCCGGTCAAAGCACGCCGCCGCTGGCCCTGCTGGCCCAATCAGAACGCGCCTACATCGCTCGCTATACGCTCGGTCGCGACTATCACAAGGTCATTCGGCAGCGACTGCAGCGGCTTGCCGAATGGCTGACTGGCGAAATCGGTGAGTTCAGCTACCGCGTATTCACCGATAGCGCGCCAGTGCTAGAAAAGCCCATCGCCAATCAGGCCGGCTTGGGTTGGGTTGGCAAACACACCAACTTGATTGATCGCCGCAACGGGTCCTGGTTTTTCCTCGGTGAAATGTACGTGGACTTGCCGTTGCCGGCCGATCAGCCTGCCAGCGGCCACTGCGGTAGCTGCAGGCGCTGTATCGATTCGTGTCCTACTCAGGCGATCATCGCACCCTATCAACTGGACGCACGGCGCTGCATTAGCTACCTCACCATTGAGCTGCATGGCTCTATACCAGCCGAGTTCAGACCCTTGATCGGCAATCGCATATTTGGTTGCGATGACTGCCAGTTGGTCTGCCCGTGGAACAAGTTCGCAAAACGCACCGAGATAGCCGACTTTGAGCCACGCACAGGCCTTGATGCTCCTGCGCTAAGCGAGCTGTTTGCCTGGGAAGAAACGGAGTTTCTACGGCGCACCGAAGGCAGCGCAATTCGCCGCCTCGGTCATCCGCGCTGGCTGCGCAATATCGCCGTGGCAATGGGCAACGCCGGGCCCGATGAGCGAATTGATGCCGCGCTCAGCGCTCGCGCCGTGCACCCCGACCCGATGGTTCGCGAGCACGTGCAGTGGGCACAGGAGCAACGGCTAGAGCCGACGACTTTGCGACCGAAAGTGCCCAGCGCACTCGATCTGCCCATAGTGCCGACACCGGGCTAGTTTGAAAGTGCCCGAATCCGCCGAATTAATGCATTGGTCGAGGGGTCAAAGTCCAGCGGGTGATCGTGACTGCTCAGGGCCTGCTCTACGCCGCCGGCTATTTTTTTACCCAACTCCACGCCCCATTGATCGAAGGGGTTGTTGCCGAAGATGCGGCTTTGCACAAAGACTTTGTGCTCATAAAAGGCAAGCAGCGCGCCCAAACTGGCCGGGTCTAAGCGTTCCAGCAGCAGCGTCGTGCTGGGCCGACCACCTGGACATAGTCGCGCCGCCGCCAGCGCGGGGTCGGTATCAGGATCAATCTTCGAGCCCTGCAGCAGGGCTGCCGATTGGGCCAGCATGTTCGCCAGCAGCACTCGATGATGCTCCGGGCGCTGATGCCCCGGCCTGATGCAGCCAAGAAAATCTACCGGCACCACGTCCAGTCCCTGATGCAGCGATTGAAAGTAAGCATGCTGCCCCGCCGTGCCGGTTCCGCCCCAGATCACCGCGGCAGCCGGATGATCCAGACTTTGCCCTGCATGATCGACGGCCTTGCCGTTGGACTCCATCTCCAGCTGCTGCAAGAAGTCCGGGAGTAACCCCAGTCTTTCGTCATAAGCGACCACCGCCCGCGTCGGATAACTCCACAGCACGCGATCCATACAGTGCGCCAGCGCAGCCATGACCGGCAGACAGCGGCTCAGCGGCGCTTGCAAACAGTGCTCGTCCATCGCCGCAGCGCCGGCCAGCAGTTGTTGGAACGCATCCCGACCAATGCCTGCGGCCGCAGCCAAGCCCACCCCGGACCACAGCGAGTAACGACCGCCTACCGATTCATTGAAGGCGACGACAGCACCGACCCCAAACTTTGCTGCGGCTTCCGGGTTGGCGCTGCAACCCACGAAATGACGCGACAGCTGCTCTTCGGCAACGCCATTATCGCGCAGCCACTGACGGGCGCTGAGCGCGTTGAGCAGGGTTTCCCGGGTGCCAAAGGTCTTCGATGAGACAACAAACAGCGTGCGCGCAGCTCGCGGGCCACTCAACGCCTGATCCAGCGCATGCCCGTCCACGTTGGCGACGAAGCGCAATTCTGGCCCCGGCTCACCGGCCAACGCGTCGGCCACCAGCCGCGGGCCCAGATCGGAACCGCCGATGCCAATATTGATCACTCGATCCGCATCGACCAAGCCCACCCGCGAGCCGGCGTGCTCGAATAGCGCCTGAGCGATAGTCAGCATCCGCTCGCGCTGTTCAAGCACATCGCTGAAGGCCTCACGCAACCGCTCATGCGGAGCCCGTTCGGCACGCACCAAGGTATGCAGCGCGGCGCGGCCCTCGGACATGTTCAGTTCGGCGCCAGCCTGTAGCGCGGCCATCTGCTGGCTCAGCTGCAGCTGGTCTAACTGATGCAAGCCTAAACCCAGCAGTTCGGCGTCGATCCGGCACTTGCTCAGATCCAGATGCAACCCGCGATGGCGGAACTCATAGCGCCCCGCACGTGCAGCGTCAGCGCTGAGCTGCTTTAGGCTAGGCAGCTCTTGGTCTGCATAGCTGCGCAGCGATTGCCAAGCGAATCGTTTGGTGGGGTCAAAGGCAGTTTGGGTCATGAGCTAACACGAGTTCCGGTCCGAGTGACGGTCCATGTTAGCGTTTTCACGTTTCGGCTTTAGCTATCACCAGACAAAAAAACCCCCACCTAGTCGGCGGGGGTCAAGTCGGAGTGACGATTACTTCAAAAACGCGCCCTGCGTACCCTGAGAAGCTTCAGCTTTGTTGCAAACCCCTCCAGGTGGTTGCAAATCTACCACAACCCACCGCTAGTCGCTAGCCCAAACGTGCATCTGTGGGTGGCTGGTCAGTTAACCCTAACGTCCGCTTCGCGAACCGCTGTGAGGTTATCAATCAGCCTCGCTTTGCCTAGTCGTGCAGCCACAATAACGCGCAAGTCATTGTCCTGTGGGCGTACTGGCCCTAAATCAAGGGCCCGGCGTACGACAAAATAATCGAGTTTAAAGCCCAACTCGGCCAAGCGGTGGTAGCCGTGTTCTTCAATCTGGTCGACCGGCTCGCCTTGTTGTATTCTTGCAACAGCGGCACGCAATGCTTCGATAACGCCCACCGCTCGCTCACGCTCAGTGGCCGACAGATACTGATTTCGAGAGCTCAAAGCCAGTCCATCGTGGTCGCGACCGGTCGGCGCACCAATAATCTGTAGCGGAAACGCGAACGCTCTGACCAGCGCGCGGATGACCAGCAACTGCTGGTAGTCCTTTTCACCGAAAATCGCCACGTCAGGCTCTACAAAGTGGAAGAGTCGCGCACAGACCTGCGCCACGCCGGCAAAGTGGCCGGGTCTAAAGGCGCCGCACAGACTGTCCCCGAGAGCGCCCAGTTCGATTGTTGCCACCGGGCCGCTGTCGTCCGGCGGGTAAACATCGGCGTCCTCCGGAGCGAACAGCAGGCTGCAGCCCTGTTCTTCTAGGCCGCGCTGATCGGATTCCAGCGTGCGCGGATAGTTGCCGTAGTCCTCGCCCAGGGCGAACTGGGTGGGATTGACGTAGATGCT
>QIMA01000455.1 GCA_003233535.1 Rhodanobacteraceae bacterium | reverse complement strand
CAACTGGCAGCGAAGAACTTTGTCTCTCCGGATGAACTGAAAGAGCGGCAAGCGCTCACTTCACAGGACGAGGCGACCCTAGCGTTGCGCAAGAGCGAACTAGACTTGGCCCGCCGCGAACTGGATCGCTGCACGATCAAGGCACCGTTCGCCGGCTGGGTCACAGCCAGACAAGCGCAGCTGGGGCAACTGGCCAGCCTAGGCAGTGCCTTGGTTCAATTGGTGGAAGATGGCCACTCTGAGATCTCCGCTCAACTGGACCCAAGCAGCGCAGCCCAGCTATCGGCGCAGAGCGCAGTCGTCTTTGTTGATGAGCGGCAACGCAGGCTCGCACTGACTTGGTTGCGCACCAGCGCGGTCATTGACCCCAGCAACCGGCAGATGGAGGTGCGATTTAGCTTCACCGATACGGCGGCGCCAGCCGGTAGTAGCGGGCGCATCGTTTGGAGCCGGTCCTCTGGTCTGATGCCTGCGGAGTATTTGGTCCGTCGCGACGGCAATCTGGGCGTGCTGCTGGCGAAGGGCGATCGCGCCCGCTTCCACCCGCTACCAGACGCCGACGCCGGACGGCCGGCAGAAATCGACCTACCCGCGCAGTCACTGGTCATCACTGAAGGCCAGAAACGACTCAACGACGGTGACCGTATCGCCGTTAAACCATGAATTTCGTCCGCAGCCTGATCACCAATCATCCCTTAGCCAACATCGCCTTCGTGGTGGTCTTGGTGCTGGGTCTGATCGCCTATCTGAACATGCCACGCGAGCAGGACCCGGAGATCAATTTCAACTGGGTCAACGTCAACACCGCCCTGCCCGGCGCCTCCAGTGCAGACGTGGAGAAACGGATTACCACGCCGCTTGAGGACGCGATCCGCACGGTGCAGGACATTCGCTTCGTGTCGTCCAGCTCGCGCGAGGGCTTTTCCAACATTTTGGTGCGCTTTCGCGACATGAGTCCGCGCATGTTTGACAAGCGCATCAGCGACCTGCGCAGAGAGATCCAAAATCGCGCCAGCTCCGAGCTTCCCGACGAAGCAGACGACCCGGTGATTTTGGAAATCACCACCAACAACGGCTTTCCTAGCGCCATCGTCGCGCTGGTCGGTCGGGCCAATGATGAAACACTACGCGCCAATGCCTACGTCGTACACAAAGACCTGGAGCGGATCAGCGGCGTCGATCGCGTGCTCGCATTGGGTTTTGATGAACCCGAGTTGCTGGTTGAGTTCGACCCAGACGCCCTGGCGGCACGGTCGCTAAGCGCCACAGACTTGGCTGATGGTGTTTCTGGATGGTACCGAGATGTTTTTGCTGGGCGCTTGGAACTCGAGCGCGGCGAGTGGCTAGTGCGTGCGCCGGGACAGTCACCGGATCCTGATTACCTTGCTCAGCTAACCGTCGCTCCGCGCGCCGATCCCAGTGCGCAAATCCCGATTGAAAACGTCGCGCGGATCGGACTTGGCCGCGAGCGCGCCCGCGAACGCGTGCTGTTTGAGTCTGAGCCCGCGATCATGATGTCGATCACCAAGAAGAGCCAGGCCAACACGCTAGAGCTGGTCGATCAGATCAACGACTACATCCGCAATAAGAATGACGTGCTTAGCGGCGCCGGGCTGCAGTTGGTGCTTGCTGACGATCAAACCATTCCGACGCGCGATGCAATCTCGGTGATGCAGTCCAATGCCTTAATCGGTCTGATCTTAGTATTTGCAGTGTGTTGGCTGTTCTTGGGCACAGGCATCGCCGCGCTAGTGACCTCGGGTGTGGTATTCGCAGTGGCCGGTACCTTCATCGCCCTGGCCGCCACCGGCAATACGCTGAACACGTCAGTGCTGCTCGGCGTAGTGATCGTGCTGGGCATGCTGGTCGATGATGCGGTA
This sequence comes from Rhodanobacteraceae bacterium, assembly GCA_003233535.1. Lineage (GTDB taxonomy): Bacteria > Pseudomonadota > Gammaproteobacteria > Xanthomonadales > SZUA-5 > SZUA-5. Next base: position 1,993 of record QIMA01000455.1, on the reverse strand, counting down.
GTCGTGGTTGAGGACATTTATTACCGCATCGAACGCGGGGTGAAACCGATCAACGCCGCTATCGAAGCGCTGCAGAGCGTGGCGTCACCGGTTTTGGCCAGCGTGGCAACCACCATGAGCGCATTCTTGCCGCTGATGCTGCTGCCCGGAATCATCGGCAAGTTCATGTTTGTCATTCCGTTTGTGGTGACGGTGGGTTTATTGGTCAGCTTGGTCGAGGCCTTTTGGATTCTGCCTTCGCACGTTGTAGGTCTGCGCAGCGGACGCAAAACCAAACCCGACTCGCATTCGCGAATCGCAACGATGCGCCGCTTGCGCCGCGCGTTCAGCCATCAACTCAGACTCAAGTACACCCGCGCGCTGCTCTATGCGATGCGCCGAACCGGTCTGACCCTGTCGATCATCGGCGTCGTATTCGTTCTTGCCATCGGCGCGCTGGCTTCGCCGTTGATCAAATTTCAGTTTTTCGCCTTCGATCCCATCCGGCTGTTCTACGTCAATGTAGACATGCCCCCAGACAGCAGCATCGCGGAAACCTTGCGTGCCACTGAACTCGTTGCAATGGAAGTACGTAAACAACTCAAGGCCGATGAAGCGCGCTCGGTCTACTCTGCGGCGGGGATCAAGTACACCGAGATGGAGCCGCTGTTCGGCGACGTGTACGGGCAAATAAGCGTGTCATTGGAAGCGCGTCGCGGCGAGATGCGCGACACCTACGAGGTGGTTGAGGACATGCGCCCAACTATTGAGGCGCTCGACTCGGCGGGCAAGATCTCGTTTTTCATCGTCACCGGTGGCCCTCCGTCCGGTAAGCCGATTTCGATCAAGGTGCGCAGCGACGACTACGCAGAATTGCGTGCTGCCACCGATGCGGTGCTGGACATCGTTCGCAGCATACCCGGGGCTCGCGACATCGCCGATGACGACGTCCCCGGACGCGCCGAACTGGTGCTGACGCTGGACACAGAAGCGGTCCGTCGGGCCGGTTTGGATCCGGCTACACTGAATCGATTGCTGCGACTGCACGTCGATGGCGAGGTGGTTGCCGAGCTCCGCGAGGGCGGCGAGCGGATGTTGGTGCGGGTACGGCGCGAGCGCGCCGAGATTGTCGACCCGATGGACTTGTTGTCCGACTCGATCATCCTGCCCAATGGCGGGAGCACCACGCTTGGCGCTCTGGTTCAAGCTAGAACCGACCGCGGCAGCGGCATCATCCGGCATTATCAACTGCGCCGCTCAATTACCGTTGAGGCCGGTCTAGTCCTGGAACTCAATGACACAGTGAGCGCCAATACAGCCGTGCAGGTAGCGTGGGAGAAGATTAAGGCGCAGTACCCAGGCACCAACCTGGACTTCACCGGCGAGCTTGACGACATCAACGAAAGCCTGGAAGCCTTCCCGGCGCTGATGCTCATGGGCATAGGCTTCATTTTTCTGATTTTGGCTGCTCAATTCCGCAGCTACTTCCAGCCGTTGATGATCATCATCACCGTTCTACTGGCCTTCATCGGCGTAGTCCTGGGGCTGCTCGTATCGCGATATCCGGTATCGCTATACACGCTGTATGGCGTGGTGGCGCTGGCCGGTATCGCGGTAAACGCGTCCATCGTCATGATCGACGCCGCCAATTCGCGCCTGCGCGGCGGCATGGGCGTGCTGCATGCGACGGTGTACGCCGCCCGTCGGCGCGTGGTTCCGGTGATCATGACCACCAGTACCACCATCGCCGGACTGTTCTCGCTGGCCATCGGCCTGGGCGGGCAGTCGCTGCTGTGGGGCCCAGTGGCTTCCAGCATCGTTTGGGGCTTGGGCTTCTCAACCGGTCTGACCCTGTTCGTGATTCCGCTGCTGTATCGAGCGTTTATGCTCAATTCGAATTTGGCGCGCGAGTCTAGCCCGAACGTTTCATAAACTTCACGCGCCCTCGCTAGGCCCTTGATCGCCCAGCGATTTTTTCTCAGTCGGGTGTATGAACCACTACACCGCTCCTGCG
>QIMA01000343.1 GCA_003233535.1 Rhodanobacteraceae bacterium | reverse complement strand
CTCAGTTTGTGGCCATAGCCAACGCCACCGATAACTTGCTGATCGACAGCTACGGCTGCTCGCCGGCACCGGAGACGCAGCTCGATTTCCTCAATTCGCCTGCGCATCAGTAGCTGTCGTCTCGGCAGATAATGCGCTGGCGATCAAGCCTGCGCAGTTCATTGCGGCCCAATGCGCCGACCACGACCTTCCACCCTACTAATGCACTGCCAGCTCAGTTATCTTCGGCGGTTGGATTAGCTGTCGGGAGTGGGGAATGCGAGTTGGATCTTGGGCTGTCGCCCTAGCGGTCGTATTTGCGATGGGGCAACCGGCCCTGGCCGCGAAGAACGACAAGGAAGCGGACAAGAAGGACAAGTGGGACGTCAATGCACCGCGCGGCAAGGCCGTGCGCGCACGCTTCGACGTTAGCGAAGGCACCTGGATGAATCTGGATGTCAGTCCAGACGGCCAGCAGATTGTCTTTGACCTGCTTGGCGACCTCTATACCCTGCCGATCGCGGGTGGCGACGCCAAGCGCATCGCTTCGGGCAAGGCCCTGCAAATCCAGCCGCGCTGGTCACCTGACGGCAGCCAGATCGCCTACACCTCCGATGGCGACGGCGCTGACAACCTGTGGCTGATGAATGCCGACGGCAGCAAGGCCCGCGCGCTTACTAGCGAGACCTTCCGCCTGCTCAATAATCCGAACTGGTCGCCCGACGGTCAGTACCTGGTTGGCCGCAAGCACTTCACCGAGCTGCGCTCGCTGGGTGCCGGCGAAATGTGGCTGTATCACGTTGGCGGCGGCAAGGGCCTGCAGCTGACTAAGAAAAAGAATGAGCAGCAAGACGCTGGCGAACCGGTGTTCTCGGCCGACGGTCGCTACCTGTATTTCAGCGAAGACGTCAGCCCCGGGCCGACTTTCCAGTACAACAAGGACGCCAACGGCAGCATCTACGCCATTCGCCGCCTAGACCGCGAATCCGGCGAGTTGACCAATCTGGTGCAGTTGGCCGGCGGCGCAGTTCGACCCCAGCCCTCGCCCGATGGCCGTCAACTGGCTTTCGTGCGGCGTATCCGCGACAAGTCAGCGTTGAGTCTGTTTGATCTCAAGAGCGGCGAAACGCGGACGCTCTGGGACGGCCTATCGCACGATCAACAGGAAGCCTGGGCGATCTTCGGTTCCTACCCGAACTTCGACTGGACCCCTGATAGCGCAAGCATCGTGATCTGGGCGCAGGGCAAGCTGTGGAATGTGGACGCCAAGACCGGTGCTCAGACTGAAGTCCCGTTTACCGCCAGCGTTGACCAGATTCTGGATCAGCCGGTGCGCGGCAGCCGGCGCATTAACGCCGAGCAATTTGAATCGAAGATGATCCGCGACGTTGCGCGCAGCCCGGACGGCAGCGAGCTGATTTTCCACAGCGCCGGTCACCTTTATCGCAAAGCGCTGCCCAACGGCACGCCGACGCGACTAAGCGACGACGACGCCTTCGAGTACAGCCCAGACTACGCGCCGGACGGGTCAGCACTGGTCTACATTCGTTTCAGCGATACGGACCTAAGCCGAGTCGTGCGCCTGGATCTGAAGACCGGCTCCCGTCTGGAACTGAACCTGGAGCCTGGCTTCTATTTCAACCCGCGCTTTTCGCCGGACAGCAGCAAAGTCGTTTGGAGTAAGCAGGCTGGTGGCGGGCTGGTCGACAATCGCTACGGTCTAGAACGCGGCATCTACTGGGTCCCCGCAGTTGGCGGCACGCCGACCCGCGTGTCCCGGACGGGTTATGACGCGCGCTTCGGTGCCGAGAGCGAGCGCGTGCTATTCCTGACCGGGAGCGGACTGGAGAAGCACTACAAGAGTGTCGATCTGGCCGGCGCCGAGCCGCGTGATCACTTCAAGCTCAAGTACGCCAAGCAAATGATCCCCAGCCCAGACGGCAAGTGGATCGCCTGGACCGAGTTGTTCAACGCCTACATCGCCCCGTTCCCACAAACCGGTAAAGAGTTTGAGCTGGGACGCGAGAGCAAGGCGCTGCCAATCACCAAGCTATCTGGCGAAGCCGGTGAGTATCTGCATTGGTCTGCAGACAGCCAGAGCGTGCATTGGCTGGTGGGGCCGACCTACTACACTCGGCAATTGAGTGACAGCTTCAAATTTCTACCCGGAGCGCCGGACGAGTTGCCCGAAGCCAAAGAGCTGGTCACGGTGGATATCGGCTTGCAGCTGAGCACCGACCGTCCCAGCGGCACAATTGCCTTCGTCGGCGCCCGTTTGATCACCCAAGATGGCGATCAGGTGATTGAAGACGGCACCATCGTCGTTGCAGGCGAACGCATCGTTGCCGTGGGTCCGCGCGCCGACGTTAGCGTTCCGGCCGGCGCCAAGGCCTATGACGTCAGCGGCAAAACCATCATGCCCGGCATCATCGACGTCCACGCCCACGCCAATCACTTCTTCAACGGCCCCTCACCGCAGGCCAACTGGAGCTACTTCGCCAACTTGGCCTACGGCGTTACCACCATGCACGACCCCTCGGCCAACACCCAGGAGGTGTTCACCCAAGCCGAAATGGTCCGCAGCGGCGTCACCGTCGGTCCGCGCGTGTATTCCACGGGAACGATCCTATACGGTGCCGACGGCGACTTCAAAGCCAAGGTAGATTCACTCGATGACGCGCGTGATCATCTGCGCAGGCTGAAGGCGCAGGGCGCTTGGTCGGTGAAGAGTTACAACCAGCCGCGTCGCGATCAGCGCCAGCAGATCAATCAGGCCGCGCGTGAGTTGGGAATGCTGGTGGTGATGGAAGGCGGCAGCACCTTCTTCCACAATTTGACGATGATCATCGATGGCTCCACCGGCATCGAGCACAACATTCCGGTCGCCCCGCTGTATGCGGACATGATCGGTCTGTGGTCACGCACCAACGTGCCGAACACGCCGACGCTGGTGGTTTCCTACGGCGGCATCAGCGGCGAAAACTGGTTCTATCAGCACAGTGAAGTGTGGAAGAAAGAGCGTTTGCTGCGCTTTTTCCCGCGCGAGTTAATCGACGCCCGTTCCATCCGTCGGCCGATGGCACCAGAAGATCAGTATTACCACAAGACCGTCGCCGCCTCGTTGAATGATCTGCGTCAGGCCGGCATCGCGATTCAAGTCGGCGGCCACGGCCAGCTGCAGGGTCTGGGTACGCTGTGGGAAATGTGGCTGATCGCCCAAGGCGGCATGCCGAATGCACAGGTACTCGAAGCCGGCACCATCGCTGGCGCACGCTATTTGGGCCTGGATGAAGACATCGGCAGTCTGGAGAAGGGCAAGCTCGCCGACCTGATCGTTATCGACGGCAATCCCCTAGCCGATCTGAAGGATTTGGAGCAAGTGGAAATGACCATGGTCAACGGTCGGCTCTACGATTCAGAAACGATGGCTCAGCTGGCACCCGAGGCCAAGCCAGCACCGGAGTTCTATTGGCAACGCCACGGTCACGGCAAGGCGACCGCTGCCGGGTTTGGGCGGATGGGTCCGACCGGGTTGTGTCATTGTCCGAAGGGGCACTAAGAGCGAGTCCCAGTAGCCAGTACCAGGGGCCAGAAGGGCTCGGTACTGGCTACATCCCTTGGGTCAAGGAGGACCAACCTATGTCGACGGCAAGACTAGAAGCCAGAATCAGCACAGACCTGCACGCGATGCTTAAACACGCCGCGGAGATTCAGGGCCGGACCATGACAGACTTTGTAGTGTCAGTTGTACAAGAAGCTGCCCAGCGCGCGATTTCTGAATCGGAGGTTGTGCGCCTTTCGCTTGCGGACCAAGCACAATTCGCTGATGCGCTAATTCATCCGCCTGAACCGGCTCCAGCGTTGCGGCGAGCGTTCGCACGGCGCAAAGCGCTTGCGGAC
>QIMA01000290.1 GCA_003233535.1 Rhodanobacteraceae bacterium | reverse complement strand
AGCAGATGTCGCGGCAGTAGTTGCCGAGAGCGTCAGACTGGTCCCGCCGCTTGGTGCCATCCTGGCGCAGCGGTGAATGCCGAAAGCCAAGATCTTGGCCAGCTCGATCTGCGAAAGCGCGCCAAACGGCCACTTGAAGATGCTTTGCTTGCCCATCCAATAGATCCGCAGGTTCAGCGCAAAGGCGACCATCAACGTGTACGGCAAATCCCAGTTACTGGTGTGCGGCGCTGCAATCAACACACACTTGCCAACGCCCTCAGGCAAGGACACGCCAAATCCGCCCTTCGAGGCTCATTTCAATCGCCCAACCGCTAGTTCGTATCACGACTCGCTAGTTTCCGTCTCTCCCGATCGGTCTACCGAGCGCCGCAGGTCTACCCTGCGGCGCTCGGCGAGATCGCACCTGCGGGCGGGCTCCGATCTATAGTCTTGCTGCGGCCAACGCGGCATTCAAGGTCGCGCTCGGCCGCATCACTTTCTTGATCATCTCGGGGTCAGCGATGTAGCTGCCGCCGATGCCGGTGGGCTTGCCCTGGATTTCGGTCAGCTCCTGCATGATGGCCGCCTCGTTGTCGGTCAGTGTCTTAGCCAGTGGGGCGAAGTGCGCCTGCATTTCGGGGTCGGCGGGCTGGGCGGCGAGCTCCTGTGCCCAGTACATAGCGAGGTAGAACTGGCTGGCGCGGTTGTCCGGTTCGCCGGTGTTGCGTGAGGGCGACTTGTCGAAGTCGAGCAGCTTGCCGGTGGCGGCGTCGAGCGTCTTGGCGAGCAGCTTGGCGCGCTCATTGTTGGTCTTCAAGCCGAGGTCTTCCAGTGAGACAGCCAAGGCGAGGAACTCGCCGAGCGAGTCCCAGCGCAGGTGGTTCTCCTCGACCAGTTGCACCACGTGCTTGGGGGCGGAGCCGCCGGCGCCGGTTTCGTACATGCCGCCGCCGGCCATCAGCGGCACGATCGACAGCATCTTGGCGCTGGTGCCGAGTTCCATGATCGGGAACAGGTCGGTGAGGTAGTCGCGCAGGATGTTGCCGGTGACCGAGATGGTGTCCAGCCCGCGCACCACGCGCTCGAGCGTGTAACGCATCGCTCGCACTTGCGACATGATCTGGATGTCGAGGCCCGTCGTGTCATGCTCCGTCAGATAGGACTCCACCTTCTTGATCAGTTCGCTCTCGTGCGGACGATACGGATCAAGCCAGAACAGCGCCGGCATGCCCGAGTTGCGCGCCCGCGTAACGGCCAGCTTCACCCAGTCACGGATCGGCGCATCCTTGACTTGGCACATGCGCCAGATGTCATCCACTTCGACGTGCTGCACCAGCAGCACTTCGCCGGTGGCGATGTCGACGATGCGCGCCTCCCCCGCTTCAGGGATCTCAAAGGTCTTGTCGTGCGAGCCGTACTCCTCGGCCTGCTGCGCCATCAGGCCGACGTTGGGCACGGTGCCCATCGTGACCGGATCGAAGTTACCGTTGGTCTTGCAGAAGCTGATCACCTCCTGATAGATGCGGGCGAAAGTGCTCTCTGGGATAACCGCCTTGGTGTCCTTGGGACGGCCATCGGCGCCATACATCTTGCCGCCGATGCGGATCATGGCCGGCATCGAAGCGTCGACGATCACGTCGTTGGGCGCATGCAGATTGGTAATTCCCTTGGCCGAATCGACCATCGCCAGCTCGGGGCGATGTTCGTGGCAGGCGTGCAGGTCCTTGATGATTTCTTCGCGCTTGGACGACGGTAGGCTGGCGATCTTGTCGTACAAACTGACCATGCCGTTGTTGACGTTCACGCCGAGCTCGTCGAACAGCTCGCCGTGCTTGTCGAACGCTTCCCTGTAGAAGATCCGCACGGCGTGACCGAACACGATCGGGTGCGAGACCTTCATCATCGTCGCCTTCACGTGCAGCGAGAACATCACGCCGGTCTTGCGAGCGTCATCCATCTCGCGCTCGTAAAAGTCGCACAGCGCTTTCTTGCTCATGAACATGCTGTCGATAATCTCGCCATCCAGCAGCGACACCTTGGGCTTGAGCACGATACTCTGGCCACCCTTGGTCATCAGCTCCATGCGCACATCGCGCGGGCGGTCGAGCGTCATCGATTTTTCGCCATGATAGAAGTCGCCGTGCTTCATCGTCGCCACGTGGCTGCGCGATGCCTGGCTCCATTCGCCCATGCTGTGCGGATGCTTGCGGGCGTACTCCTTCACCGCCAGCGGCGCGCGCCTATCGGAATTGCCTTCGCGCAGCACTGGGTTAACTGCACTGCCCAGGCACTTGGCGTAGCGACTGCGGATTGACTTGTCTACCTCGGTCTTCGGGTCTTCCGGGAAATCGGGGATCGGATAACCACGGTCCTGCAGCTCCTTGATCGCGGTGGTCAGTTGATGCACCGACGCGCTGATGTTGGGCAGCTTGATGATGTTGGTGTCGGGCTTAAGCGTCAGCTTGCCCAGTTCGGTCAGGGAGTCGGGCACCCGCTGTGCTTCGCTCAGGCGGTCCGGAAATTGGGCCAGTATTCGCGCCGAAAGCGAGATGTCGGCGGTCTTGATCTTGAGCCCCGCCGGCGCCGTGAATGTGCGGATGATCGGCAGGAATGCGGCGGTCGCCAGCAGCGGCGCTTCGTCGGTGAGGGTGTAGATGATGGTGGACGGGTTGTTGGTCATGCACGGGTCTCCTGGCGAATGTGTGCATTGTCACTGCTTACGGAGAAATTTCGTAGCGCCATGTTGGATTGAGAGGCTCGAGGACACGCAGAATCCAGGGAGGTTCGGGACTCAATTCAATAGCCCAACCGCCATTTCTTGGCACGGCTAGTTTCCGTCTGACCCGGCGGCCGGCCGATTCCGATGTTGTTCCATTGGTTGTCGACCGCACCGTGGGGGTGTTTCTGCGCTAGACGGCGGAGGGTGTTCCGAGCAATACGCTCACCCGTTGCTGAGCGGGAAACAACGCCGGACCAAACTGGTTGTAGATGGCGACGTCGGCAGCATCGCGACCATAGCCGATAGCCACATAACCGCCGGGCACCCCGTCCTGCGTCGCATCAAACGAGTACCACCGACCACCGATATAAGCTTCGAACCAAGCATGGAGGTCCATGGGCTCAAGGCCGTACAGGTATCCGACGACCATGCGGGCAGGAATGCTGAGGCTACGACACAGGGCGATCCCGAGATGGGACAGGTCCCGGCAAACTCCCCACTGCCGCGCATTAACATCAATGGCCGATACATGAATGTCGCCACCATAGGGATCAAATCGAATATTGCCGCGCAACCAAGCCTCAATTGCAGCGACCTGATTGTAGCCGGGGAACTCACCTGCGGTAATCTCGGTCGCCATTTGTCCGAACCGGTCAGATTCACAGTAGCGACTCGGTAGCAGGTAGCAAAATATGGCGTCTGGCAAGTTCTGTATTTCGACGAACGGCGCATTGGGCGCCTGATCCAGCGTATCGGGAATCATCACCTCTGCCGCAGTGTGAACCTCAAATACACCCGCTGGCGCAACCAGTCGCTGGCACAAGTTCCCGTACCCATCTGTGAACTCAATCACCGGCACAATGGGGTTGAAACGGTACTGCTCACTCGCGATCCACTGCTGAGCACCACTGCGCGGGCGCAGCATCATGACCAGAGGCGTTGGCGCCTCAATTTCGAACACAAGGTCACAGCTGGTAAGCAACCACATCAGTACTTTCCTGTTACCGCGTTTCAGAGACGATATGCACCATTAGGTGTTACGCGCTAGTTTCCGTCTGTCCCGATGTTTTCGTTTCGCTAGTTTGGGCCTGTCCCGATGCTTTTCCGATGTTTTTGCTTACTTCGGTGTGTCCCAGGCCAACCCCGGGCCCAACCGTCACCCGTTGGATGCGCCGCAAGATC
>QIMA01000414.1 GCA_003233535.1 Rhodanobacteraceae bacterium | reverse complement strand
CTTACTCAATCGCGCCTTCAGTGCGGCCAGCTCGGCGCTGATTTTTTCATCAGACTCCAACTCGACGAACTCCTGCTTGAGAGACTTGCCGCGACCAAGCGCCAACGCCTCGGCCTGCGATTCGACCTCATCGATGCGTCGTTCAGCGTGCTCTAAGCGGGCCAGCACATCATCAATCTTGGCCGAGTGGATTTGTGTCTTGGCCCGATGCGAGGTCTGCGCATTCTTGGCCCTGAGCACGATGGTGCGCTGGCGGACGCGGGCGTCATCGAGCTTTGCCTGCAGCTTGCCGATGTCGTCGTTAAGGCGCTCAACCTGCTCTCCGATCAGCTTCAGTTCGCTTTGCGTCGCCGTCACATGCTCAGTGACGCGCGCCTTCTCAGCAAGTGCTGCTCGGGCTAGATCCTCACGATTTTTGCTCAATGCCAATGCGGCCTTTTGTTCCCACTCGAGCTGATCACGCTCCAGAACTTCCAGATGACGTTCGCGCTCCTTGCGTTCGGCTAGGCTCTTGGCGGTGGCGCTACGCACTTCGACCAATGTGTCTTCCATCTCCTGGATCATCAGCCGAACGATCTTCTCGGGGTCTTCTGCCTTGTCTAACACCGAGTTCAGGTTGGAATTGATGATGTCTGACATGCGGGAGAAAATACCCATGGTGTAGCTCCTTGATTGTGCTTGGTGGACGTTCAGATCGCAGCAACGTTCGTGCCAAGTCCATTAGTCTTTTGAAAACAGTGGCTTGGGAAGATTGACCCAATGAGCCTTGGTCAAAAAACACACTAAGCGGTGGAATTGACCAAACGCTGATGACTTCCGCCTGTGGTAACGAGAGCGTCGGCACGCTTACAATGCCGCCCCTTCGGTTCGAGCTGGCCGCATTGTGCAGGCTTTAGCTGAGCGATTGGTTTTAGATGCACGCGCGTTTTTGCGAGTTTTAGGCAAGACGCGCTGCGAAATGTTTTATTTGGAGGATATGCATGAGTATCAAATGGATGGCGGCGCTAGTCGCCGGCGTGTGGTCGATCACTGCCCTGGCTCAGGGTGCGCAGCAGCAACAGCAGCAAGCGTTGCCGGCGATGGACAAGAACAAGCTCTCCTATGCCCTGGGCTTCCAGATCGGTACCGACATGCGTGAGCGTGGTCTGGATGTCGATATCGCGACCGTGGTTCGGGCGCTGCAGGAAGGTCACGCTAAAAGCGAGCCCAGCGTCCCTGTCGAGGAGATGGTTGGCCAGCTGGCGGCTATGGAAGACAAGCTGCGTAAAGAAGCCGAAGGCAAGTTCAACGCTTTGGCTGCCGAGAATAAGGCTAAGAGCGACACGTTCATGGCTGAGAATCGCGGCAAGAAGGGCATCATCGTGCTGCCCAGCGGTATTCAGTATCGGGTGATCGAAGAAGGCAATGGCGCACGTCCGTCACCGACGGCCGACGTTGTGGTTCACTACCGTGGCTCGCTGGCCAGCGGCTTCGAATTCGATAGCTCGTTTGCCCGCAACCAGCCGGCCAACTTCAAAGTTGACCAAGTGCTGACCGGCTGGCGTGAGATCTTGCCGCTGATGCGCGTCGGTGCTCAATGGCAGGTCTTCCTGCCGCCTGAGCAGGCTTACGGTGAGCGCGGCCCGCGTCCGATCGGTCCGAACCAAGCGCTGATCTTCGACATCAAGCTGATTGAGATTAAGTAAGGGTCAGCATAGGCGAGCCGAACTGCGGCTCGCCTAAGCTAACCCGTTCCAGGAGCCAGTGAGAGCGATGAACCGCATGCTCTTCTGGCTACTGGTACTGGCTACTGGCACTCAGCTCCAAGTCACCAACGCTGCGCCAGTTCTAGCGCCTGCTCCATTTCCAGCTTGATCCGATTAATAATGGCCAACGCACCGGCGGTCTTTTGGTCGGCAGGGTTGGCATCTGGATTGCTATGGGGATTGAGCTGATCCTGGGCGTTGGCTACCTGCGTTGCCTCTTCGTCATCGACGAATTGATGCAGATAAACGTAGCCTCTAATCAGCGCTTCGCGCAGGTCCGCCGGACTTTCTGGGCCTAAGGCTTGCAGTGTTACGCGGTGCGCTTCAGCGATCACCGATTTGGGGTGTGGCAAAAATGAGACCGGCAGGCCGTAGCTGCCCGGTTCCAGCTTGGCCAAGCAGGCACCGTAGTCTTTTAATATTCGAGTGGCTAAATTGAGCATGCGCGAAGACTTTCACGCCTTGCGGTTCGCAATCAAGCCCCCAACTATACCAAAGCATCGACTGCATCCCAGTCCTACTAGCGATCGGAGCCCATAAGTCTGTTCTCCTTCATCCCCAAACCGCCGGCCCCAGCGATCATGACGCCGTGCATCGGCGTGTGTGAGCTAGGCCCAGTGGGAAACTGCGAGGGCTGTTTACGCAGCGGCAATGAAATTGCCGGTTGGGCATTGATGACCGACGAACAGCGCACTTGGTACATGGAGGAGGAATTGCCGCGCCGCGAGGCAAAGCTTGGTTGACCGCCGCGCTAGCCTGAGGAGGTCGCGATGAGTGCTGATCTGGATCGGCTCTTGCGTGCGCGCCTGCGGCCTGTGGACGACCCGGCAGATTTGTCGCCGTGGAACGCCGCCGAGCTCGAAGATTTACTCCCCAAAGGGCAGGTGCTGCGCCCAGCCGCTGTATTGATCGGGCTGGTTCCCGCCGCTGACGGTCCGCACGTGCTGCTGACTAGACGTACCGAAGACATGACCCATCACGCTGGCCAAATTGCCTTTCCGGGCGGACGCCGCGAACCCACCGATCCTAGCTGGCTGGGGACCGCCAGTCGCGAAGCCGAAGAGGAAGTCGGGGTGCCGCAGACGCAGGTCAATGGAGTGGGTTTGCTTGCACCTTACGCGACGATCAGCGGCTTCAGCGTCACCCCTGTGGTGGCCTGGCTGGAAGGCAAATTTGAGCGCCGTGCTCAAGATCGCGAGGTGGCGGAGATATTTGAGGCGCCGCTATCTTGGCTGCTGGACCCCGCTCGTCGGCGCTGGGAGCGCGTTCAGTGGCGCGGTAGGGAGCGCGGCTACTGGGTGATTGACTATCAGCAGCATCGGATTTGGGGCGCAACCGCAGCCATGTTGGTCGATCTCGCCGAGCAGTTGGAAGACTGATCGCAGTCGCGCTGAGACTTGAATAGGAGGCCTTATGTCGCGTACTGAGTTTTTGATAAGCGCTGAGCAACTGCAGCAACGGTTGGCGTCGCAACCGTCCGGCGTGCAGCTCTTTGACTGCCGTTTTGACCTAGGCGACCCGGATGCCGGCCGCCGGCAGTGGCAGCAACAGCACATCCCAGGTGCACTCTACGCTGACCTCAATCGAGACCTGTCTGACATGAGCCTAGATGCGGCAAAGGGACGTCACCCGTTGCCCGATCCGGCCCAGTTCCAGCGCTGGATCAACGCTTCGGGCATTGCTGCGCAGAGCGAAGTGATTGCCTATGACCAAGGTCCCGGCGCTTTGGCTGCGCGGCTGTGGTGGCTGTTGCGTGCCGCCGGGCAGCGTCGAGTTAGGGTGTTGGATGGTGGCTTGAAGGCTTGGCAGCGAATCGATGGCGAGATGGAAACGGCCGCGCCTGCCGCCCGCGTAAGCGCCGCACCGGTGATTGTTTGGACGCTACCGAGTGAGCGCTGGTTGGATAATCGCCAGCTTCGCAGAGCGCTTAACGGTTCTCGTATCGTCCTTATCGACGCTCGCGAGGCTGCGCGCTATCGCGGCGAAGTGGAGCCCATAGACCCGGTAGCCGGACACATCCCTGGCGCGCTTAGCCGGCCATTTTTCGACAATCTAGCCGCTGACGGCTGTTTTCGCCCGGCCGAGGAGCTGCGCCTGGCTTTCGACCAGCTGCGCGGCGACTTTGCGCCCAAACAGGTCGTGCACCAGTGCG
>QIMA01000139.1 GCA_003233535.1 Rhodanobacteraceae bacterium | reverse complement strand
ATGTCTAGAGCGCGCTGGCTGGAGGCGCAAATGCGCATACAGGCCGATCAGGCCAACGAGGCCAAGTCGCGATTCCTTGCCGCCATGAGCCATGAAGTGAGGACGCCGATCAACGGCATCACCGGCATGGCTCAAATGCTCCGTGACGCGCAGCTGCAGCCGCCGTTTGACCGCTATCTGGGAGCCATGCAGAAAGCCTGCGGTCATTTGGTTAGCGTGGTTGACGACGTGCTCGATTTTGCACGAGTTAGCGCGCGTAAGCTGCAAATTGAGCCGATCAGCTTCGATTTGCGCGAAATGGTGAGTGAGACCCTGTTGCCGCAGGATTTAGTGGCCACCAGGAAAGGGCTGCGCTTTGAGTTGGAGCTTGATGATCAGTTGCCGCAATGGATTTGCGGGGACCGCCTGCGGATTGCGCAGGTATTGATCAATTTGGTCAGCAATGCGGTGAAGTTCACCTCAACTGGAACGATCGCAGTCCGGCTCAACAAAGAGTCAGATCAGCGCTTCATGATGACCGTCAGCGATAGTGGTATCGGCGTCGAGGCAGCCAAGCTGGATCTGATTTTCGAACCGTTTGCGCAAGCGGAAGCGTCTTCCTCGCGACGCTACGGCGGGAGCGGCTTGGGGCTGAGTATTTGCCACGAATTGGTTGAGCTGATGGGCGGCGAAATAACGGTCAGCAGTGAGGTTGGCAAAGGCAGCCAATTCGCCGTGCTGCTGCCCTTGGAGCCGGCGTCGGCTCCCGATAAGCAACCGCAAGGCGAGAACCAGCGGTTGCCCGACGCCGAGATATTGATCGCCGAGGACGACGAACACAGCCGCGAGATCATTATTTACTTCATTGAGGCCTTGGGTCTGCGTGCTCGATCAGTCGGCGACGGAATTCAGGCGATTGCCGCTTATCAGGACAAGGCGCCGGATTTGATTCTGATGGACTGCGAGATGCCGCAGATGGACGGTCAAACGGCGACTCGCACTCTCCGTGAGATGGGCGCACTGACGCCGATCTTGGCGCTCACTGCGCACGCATTGTCGGAGCATCACGACCAATGCTTAGCCGCCGGTATGGATGCGGTGATGACTAAGCCCATCGACATGGAGAGCTTGGGCAAAATGCTGGCTAAGTATCTGCCCCAACGGCGTTGATGAGGCCTAGCCCGGAGTTTCATGAACTCGCGCGATGATCGCGCAGGACATTGATTGCCCAGTGGTTTTTCACAGTGTTCCCAGTGGTTTTTCACAGTGTTTTTTCAAGAAAGGGAGCGGTGTAGTGGTTCATACACCCGACTGAGAAAAAGTCGCTGGGCGATCAAGGGTCTAGCGAGGGCGCGTGAAGTTTATGAAACTCCGGGCTAGGCTGATGAGCCTGCTTCGGTGGCAACCGCTGCTGTTGTATACGTGTATACAAGCGATAGCAGCGGCGATCAGTCGTTTTATAAGCGGCTACGTTGCCCGGGTCGGGCGTAGTCGGACACGTAGCTGGGCAGTGGGGTATGCGCAGCTAAGGCGGGATCCGGAATCGCCGCTGCGGTGCGCAGTTGCAGCGGCAGCACGCCGGCCCAGTAAGGCAACTCCATGTCTTTCTGCAAATCTTCCGGCGGCCCGGCTCGGGTCTTGATACTGATCTCTTGCAAAGGCATCGCGAGCACCGTTGTGGCCTGGATCTCTCGCGTATTAGGCTGCCGGGCGTCTTCCCAGCGGCCGGGTATTAGATGCTCGGTAAGGTCCCTCAGGGCTGCGGCCTTGAAAGTCGGGTCGGTTATTGCCGTCGCGTGCCCAAAGCAGACCACCGACCGGTAATTCATCGAGTGCTCAAACACGGACCTAGCCAACACCAAGCCGTCCATCAGGGTGACGCAGACCGACAGCCTTACGCCGCCGGCGAGTGACTTAGCGAGTCGGCTAGCCACCGATCCGTGCAGCAGTAGCTGGTCGCCCTGCCGGGCGTAGGCCATCGGGATGACGAATACATCGGTGCCGGTGGCGAAGCCGACATGGCAGATCAGACCTACATCCAAGATGGCATGGGCCAGGGCACGGTCGTAGCTGGCGCGACTGGGAATTCGGCGCAGTTGGCTGCGCTCGCTAACGGGGAGTTGTTCGCTCATCAGGGGACTCCGGTTGCTTAGGGGACGATGCTAAGCTGCAATCTGGATCTGTAAAAGATCCAGTTTGTCTAATGGTAGTGGTGCCAGATTGTGATTCAGCTCGATGGTGAAGGAACCAAGTACGCCCAGCTGGCGCGCGGTTTTCGCGACGCCATATTGCGCAACGAGTTCCCGCCCGGTGTTCGTATTCCCGGCACGCGAGCGTTGGCCAAGGACATGCGGCTCTCTCGAAACGTGGTGCTCGCTGCCTATGAGCAACTCTTGGCCGAAGGTTATTTGGAGAGTCGGCCCAAATCGGGCACCTTTGTTGCGCAGGCTTTGGCCAATCGACTCCTGGAGGTGTGTCCAAAAGTCGCGTCGGATGCGCGAATACGCTCAGACCAGCCACGTCTCTCGCGCTCCGGCAGTCGTGCCGTGACGGAAGCCGGTCAGGCGCGTGCTCTATCCCTGTTTGAACAGCGTCTACCGATTGATTTTGAGTATGGGATTGCTCGACCGGACGCGGAGACCATCTGTGAACTGGGGCGTCTGCACGGGCGAGTAATACGCCAAGCGGTGTACGACTACGGCGACACAATGGGTGATCCGGCGCTGCGCGCTGAACTCGCCAAACATCTGCGTCGCCATCGCGGGGTAGCTATCGATGCGGAGCAGGTCATTGTTACCTCCGGGTCCCAACAGGGCCTGGATCTGTGTGCGCGAATCCTGCTCGATCCCGGCGACCGCGTCGTTGTCGAACAGCCGCTCTATCAAGGTGCCAGGCACGTTTTCAATGCTGCTGCCGCGCAGCTGGTACCCATCGCTGTAGATGATCAGGGCATGCAGGTAGCAGCCCTGAGCGACGTTGCGAAGGGCGCCAGAATGGCTTACGTGACTCCCTCGCATCAGTTCCCCACCGGTGCGGTGATGCCGCTAAGTCGGCGGCTCGCGCTGCTAGCCTGGGCAAGGCGCGAACAGGCCTATTTGATCGAGGACGACTACGACAGTGAGTTTCGCTACGACTGTGGACCACTGCAGGCGATTGCCGGTTTGGCTAGCGGCGCTCCGGTCATTTACGTGGGTACGTTTGCCAAGTCGCTGACGCCGAGTTTGCGTTTGGGTCTGCTGGCGCTGCCTAAGTCGCTGGTCGGGCCATTTCGGGATATGAAGTGGCTGATCGATCGCGGTAATCCGGGTGTTTATCAGCGCGTAATCGCCGCGTTTATGGCCAACGGTGGCTATGAGCGCCATTTGCGTCGAATGAACCGACGTTACGCTGAACGCCGGGCCTGCCTGGTCCAGGCGCTGCATAGCGAGCTAGGTGCCGAAGTGGAGGTTGCCGGAGCCAACGCCGGCACTCATCTGGTGGTCTGGCTGAACCGGTTGTCCGGGTCCGCAGTTAGTGAATTGATCAGCGGCTGTCGCCAGCGCGGCGTGGGTGTCTACTCGCTAGCTCCGTACTACGCCAGCGAGCGACCGCGGCCCGGACTGCTGTTGGGATTCTCGGCATTGGATCCCGAGCAAATTCAGCAGGGCGTGGCGATCCTTGCGCAGATCTATCGCGGCCTGCAGGCGAGTAACGCCGCAGGGCTGTACACGCCGGTAGGTCTCAGTTGCGCTTCTGGTGGCTCAGACGGTGTACCAGATTCCGTTGTTTAGCTGACAATCAATGCTGTCCAGCGCGATATGGATGCACAGTCCGATAGCCAGCAAACGCGTCTTCGGATGAGCTAGAGCGAGCACATACAGAACAATCGGTATGGAGGTGTGCAGCGGATGGAAACCGATGCTGCAGCGAGTGGGGTCGTAAATCGGGTCGGCCAGCAGGTGGTCGATATCGATCAGCATGCCGGCCATCATCCAGGCATAGCTCTGTCGCCAGCGGTCGCGGTAGCAAAACAGTGCTAGAAGCAACGGAATTAGGGCGTGGAGCGCGAGGTGAATGATGATCAAGACTGTGCAGTGCCGGGTCGCTGTATCCTACCTTGCGCAGTCCTTCGCTTGCGGGCGACATTGATTGCGAGCCAAACACGACGGGCGACTGCCGTTCATGAAACATCCGGGTTAGATGCGCCGCTCGGCCGGGGTGCGACCGAGCGGCTCGTTTGCTCAAGGAGCGCTCGACTCAGCGGCGCGCGTTGGCCGCGGATAATCAGCGTTTGCTGCCGCTGCCACGCCAAACAGCGGCTTTAACGGTCGAATCCGCCTGATCACGAATTCATAGCCCACGTAACAGCCGACGAAAGTGACTGCTAGGACCAACACCGACTCAAGCACCGGGCCCAGGCCCATTTGCGCCAGGTGGTAGCCGGCCACCACGGTGATCGTCTGGTGCAGGATGTACCAGGGATACACGGCGCGATTAGCGTAGGACAGCCAAGCCATCGGTCGGTTCAGCCAGTGGTGTGCCCAGCCCAGCAGCAACAGTAGCCAAATCCAGCGGTTAAAGTAAATCACCAACAGCTGAGCCAGATTTTCAGCCGCTGTGGGCTCGTCCGGGGCGATCTCGTCGACTACGAGAAAAGCCGCGAAACTGCAGATCGCCAGTGCCAACGCGTGCCAGCGCAGTCGGCTGATTTCGGTCCACAGGTCCGCGTCCCTGCCGATAGTGAATCCGTAAAGGAAGATCGTGAAGTACATCGCGTGCGCGTAGCCGTCGGTCATGAAGTCGTGACTGACCCCACCAAATATCGGGAAGACCGTCAGTCCATAGACCAGCAGCGGCAAAATCGGAACGCTCATCAAGGCCAAGCCGCGCAGATTCCGGAAACGGTTCAGCAGGCCGGCGCCGACACCTCGAAGGATCGGTAGTAGTGCGATCAATGCGAGCGTGTAGGTCAGCAGATAAGGCAGATACCACAGGTGATTCCAGGTGATGCCGATGTGGGATCCATCAAACGCACCGTCGGGCCACTGTTGGAAGGTGAAATAGCGCCACAGAAAAGCGCCGTAGCCTGGCTCGATCACTCCGTTGCTGAGCGCTTGAAAGTAAGCCTGAGGCGGCACGATGACGGCCATGCCAAATGCTAGAGGGATGAGCAGCC
>QIMA01000518.1 GCA_003233535.1 Rhodanobacteraceae bacterium | reverse complement strand
CTCAGTCGGGTGTATGAACCACTACACCGCTCCTTCGAAAAAACCACTGGGCAATCAATGTCCTGCGCGATCATCACGCGAGTTCATGAAATATCCGGGCTAGGCCGGCGAGCCGTTGCGCGAGCGAGCGCGCGAAATCTGCGTGTCCAGACGCTCGTCTTCCTCGCGACGCAGCCGGTGCAGCGTTTCTTCGTCCACCACCTGACCGTCGAACAAGAAGATCTTACGCTGAGCAAAATCGGCATAGCGGGTGTCATGGGTGACCACGCAAATGGTTGCGCCACCGGCATGCAGCTCATCGAGCAAGGACATCACCGCTTCGCCGTTCTTGCTGTCCAAGTTACCGGTGGGCTCATCGGCGAGCAGGATTGAGGGCTTGCCAACCAGTGCGCGAGCAACGGCGACGCGCTGCTGCTGACCGCCGGAGAGCTGAGCCGGATAGTGCTTCAAACGATGGGCCATGCCGACGCGCTCGAGTGCTTCCTGCACGCGATCGCGGCGCTCGGCTTTGCTCAAGCCATCCCGGTAAGTGAGCGGCAATTCGACGTTCTCGAAAACCGATAGATCACCAATCAGGTTGAAGGCCTGGAAGATGAAGCCGATCTCGCGATTACGGATCCGGGCACGTTCGGAAGGGCCGATATCTTCTACCGGCACCTTGTTGAGCACGTAGCTGCCGTCCGTCGGCGTATCGAGCAGTCCCAGAATCGACAACAAAGTGGACTTGCCGCAGCCGGAGGGCCCGGAGATAGACACGTACTCACCTTTGCGAATCTGAAAGTGCACGCCAGACAGGGCGTGGGTCTCTACCTCATCGGTGTAAAAGACCTTGGTGATGTTTTCCATGTGGATCAAGTTTTCGCTGGCATCGCTCATCGTGGACTCCGCTGGCCGTAGGCGTTGTGGTGTGTTGGGTTTAGCGGCCCGCCACAGGGCGGGCTTTGAATAAGTGGACTTAATCGACTCGCAGACGGTCGTGGTCATCCCAGGCCGAGGTATCGGAGAGAATTACTAGATCTCCGGGCTGCAGGCCCTGGGTCACCTCGATCAGATTGACTGAGGCACGACCCAAGGTCACCGGGATGCGAATTGCAATCGAGGTTTCCGGATCGAGCTTGAACAGGGTCGCCTTAGAATCTGGCTGCCCGAAAGCCGGCCGACCGACGAATACCGTATCGGCGATGCGCTCAATCTCCACGGTGCCGTCCACCGACAAATCCGGACGTGCGCCCGGCGGCAGATCGCCATCTATCATCACGTCGACCTGGACCGTGCCGTTGAGCACCGCCGGGTCGATTCGAATCACGTGCCCATCGACGATGCCGTTGCGCGTATCGATGGCGACACGTTGATCCAGGCTGATGTCTTTGGCTTGGGTCTCGGCAATGCGCAGCTCAGCCATCAACTCTTCGGGTCGGGCGACGCGTGCCAAGTTGGTACCCGCTAGCACCTGCTGGCCTTCTTCAACCGGGACCTGCTGTAGCACGCCAACGATGCCAGCTTTCACCTGCAGTGCATCGGCTTGGGTCTGGCGCAGCGCCAGGGTGTTATCTAGCTGTTCATTACGTGCCCGCGCGGCTACCAGCTGCGAATGAATGGTCTGCTCGAACTTGCTGATGCGCTCCTTCTCAATGCGCACGCGCAACTTCAGCTGGTCGGCCAACAGCTGCGAACGCCGATAGGTTAGATCGGTAATAATCCCCTTCTTGTTGAGGATTTCTTCGGCTTCGGCCTGCAGTATGGCACCCGCCAAATCGGCTTCGAATCCAGCCAAGTTGGCGCGCTGATCGAGCAGTTGGCTCTCTAGGGTCATTTGCTGAGCGGCGATATCAGCTCCCGCCGCCGCGACGCCGGAACGCGCGGCAAGTAACTGGTCCTGCACTTCCGGGTTAGAGAGCTGCAAGATCACCGTATCGGCAGTAACTCGCGCGCCGGGTTTAACCAAAATGCGTTCGACACGGGCGTTGCTTTCGGCGGCAATCCAGCGAATCTGCGTGGGGACCAGGGTCCCGGGACCGCGCACCTGGCGGACGAATTCGCCACGTTTGACCGTATCGGTCCAAACGCTGGCCAAATCCACGTGCGGCGCAGCCGGCTCTAGGGTCGCCAAACCCCAGGTACCCAGGCCAATGACGAGAGCGCCCCCAATCCCCATTAGGATTTGCTGGCGGCGCTTGCGAGTTTTGGTATCGGTGCGTTGAATGTCCATGCTCGTCACTGAGCACGATGTATGCCAAGCATGTCGAGAATCCGAATACGGACTCGAAAAAGCGCGGACTGACGTGGCTACAAAAACCTTAACTAATTGATTTTATAGTTAAGTATGAGAACAACGGCTTCCCTAGAGGGCTGTAAGCAGGGAGAAAACAGCCGCCCCGAATAGATGCTCATCGCGATCGACGCAGTGTTCGGAAGCGAACACATACGTACAGCGATGACCGCCTATGACTGCACCCCATTCGAAGTCTACCCGACCATAACCGATGTCCTTAGCCCGGATGTTTCATGAACTCGCGCGATCATCGCGCAGGACATTGGTAGGCCAGTGATTTTTCACAGTGGTTTTTCAAGAAAGGGGAGCGGTGTAGTGGTTCATACACCCGACTGAGAAAAAACCGCTGGGTGATCAAGGGCCTAGCGATGGCGCGTGAAGTTTATGAAATTCCGGGCTAGCTAACGGCTGAGCAGGAACTCCTCAATTCCGTCCCAAGCTACTGCCACCTGACCACCCAAGCGCACGGCATTGAGCGTCGACGATCCATGCAATCCGGGATCGGCTACAAAAGTCTGTGCGCCGACCGACGACAGCGCTAAGGTGCGCTCTGCGATCTCGGCGACATCCATTTCTGATTTCGGCTGCACCACCAATACCGGAACAGGCAACGGCTGGGTTTGCTGATCCAAAGAGCACTCCGATAGCGCTTGCCCACCGGCCGGCGAAAAGGCCAGCACCCGCACCACGTTCGGAGCCGATTCAACCGCCTTGCGCAACGCCAGCGTAGCGCTGTAGCTGCTCCCCCACAGCGTCATGGGTTGTTCCGGTCGCCAGCTCCGCGCTGCGGCGGCAACTGCAGCCAGCTCCGTGCCGGCATCGCAATAGCGAAACGATTCCGCGGTCGGATAGCGCGCCACGGTGCGATTTGGCAGACCGAAGCGATCACCTCCACCATGTAGGTCAGGGGCCATCACGTCGAAACCCATACCGAGCAGACGTGCAACCAGAAAACCGTATTCGCCGCGCGCGCTGCCGCCACCCTGATGGAGCAGTAGTGCGACGCCGCGTTCGCCGCTGCCGCTGTAGCGATCGGCAAATAGCGATTCCCCGTTCGGCAAATCGATCAGCACCTCTTCGCGCCGCGGTGGGCCGCCACTGTGGTGGCCTAGGAAACCCGCCAGACTCTGCCAGTTCTCATCGTCGGCATAGATAATCGAAGCGCCATGACGGCCACTTCCAGCGACCATGAATTGGCTGCCTTTGATCCCAATCGCGTCGGCAATCGGCGTCACCAGCTTCTCTTCGCCGGGGCCGGCAACATTGAATACCGGGACTTTGATTTGCTTGGCCCACGCGCGCGCCTGCTTGGGCGCAGCGTCGTCATACTCGCCGGGCGAATAGGCGATCACACCGGCAAGCGGCTGTTCGGCGCCCATTCGCAGCGCCAACATGGCTGAAAACGACGAGCCCAGCGCGAACCGCGGTCCGTGCAGCCCCTGTTTGTCGGCCCATGTCAGGGCAGCCAGCATGTCGGGATAAGACGCGTATATGGTCGGCCAAGGTGAAGCGACACCCGCCTCTACACGCTTGATCAGTTCAGGCGTTTTATTGCGCCGCGCAGTCTCATTGACGATTCCAGACGCCGAGTTGCCCCAGCGCAAATCCACCGCCAGCGCGTGGTAACCCAGCTCC
>QIMA01000576.1 GCA_003233535.1 Rhodanobacteraceae bacterium | reverse complement strand
GTTGACGGCGACTGCGTGCACACCGGACGCGCCGACTTCAACGCACTAGTCGAGGATTTACAGATGCAATGGACCGACACAACATCCCGTTTCGCTCGCAGTACAAGCTGCTGGCGATACTGGCGCCGATGCACCGCGAAGTGATTACGCCGAAGGCGGCGTGAGCTTAGCTGCCGCGATATCTGGTCGCCGTGGCGTGCTGATCGGTACGCTCCAATATTCTGAGTGCAGATCGTCCAAGAGCTTGATCCGAATCTCGCCGCTGCTAGCGTCGTAGCTGATCGAATGCTCAGGGCTGCGCAATTCGGCTGGCAGCTCAGCTAGGCGCTCGCCCACTGAGCGTTCATCAGCGCTGGCACGCAACCAGCGCGCAGATTGGAGTAAGCGCAACTGCGCGTCCGTATCTAGGGACCTCAAGTAGAAACGGTCATAAGGTGCACCCATATCCTTAATTATGGTGCAGCCTATAGGATCGAATATCTTGGACAAGACGCCGCAGTAAGCGGCCGGCGGCTGGGGAGTTTGGCTGCGTTTGTGCACTCGCTGCCGATGCACGTCCTGGCAGAAAAACGCAGTTGCTACAGCGTGTCTGGCCAAAATATGGTCAAGATTGAGGGCCCTCGAGGCAAGGTTTCGAGGCCATCGTTCTGCGGCTTGCTTGCGCACGACGTCGCCCATAATATTCGCGAATATTTGGTACTCGGCTGCCATGATTGGGCACTGGTTGAAATCGTCATCGTTCAACGGTGAGAACGCACTCAAGCACGCTAACGCGTCTAGATCTGGTCGTTCAGCGAGTATCTCGGCGAGCATTCGCGCGGTCTCCGCGATCGCTACCTGGGTCAAGGCTGACACGATTAAGCTGTTGTTTTTGCTCGCCAATCGTCTCCAGCCGGCGGTAGCGCGGCATAGCCTTTGCACGGCCGTAATCGAGTCACCGTCCAGATGTTCTACGGCCGCAGCTGAAAGCAACAGCCGACCAGGCCGAAAATCATGAACGTATGGGGTGGAAAGATTGTGTACAAACAAGACTTTGGCGTGATCGAAATCGGCCAAGGACTCAAGCCGTAACAACCGAACTCGGTGCATATCTAACTCCTCGCGCACCTGATTAAGATGAGCGCGAATGGCAGACAGGCAGCCTACAGACACCACCGTGCAGTGCCACGCTTGTTCGCTCGGCGTTGCAAGCTTCGGATATCGACCTTCGGCACCCGAGACAAATGAAGGCTCGCTCTCGTCGCTTAGCGGCAAGGCCGCCAAGCGTGCCGCATCCTGGGCCATGACCGAGGCAACCTGCTGCTCGTTCAAGTCGTAATCGAACAGCCAAAGCCGTGGAAAAGCGTTGCGCTCACCGAGTTGCTGCGCATGCGTCCTGTCGATGATCGATAGCGCTTCATTTTCCTCCGCACTGCGTAATGGCAACCACTGGCTGAAAACCAACAAAGCCCAAAGTGCGGCCAAGATACCGATAACGGTTGCGACCCGTATCAGCAAACTCATCGCTTACCCTCCCGACTGAATATCATCGGCTCAAAGCGGAGCCACAACGCTGCTACTCATCGGTCACGCCCACAGAGGATTGAGTCTCGATCTGCGGACCGCTGCGCTTCAGTGGTATGCGCCAATCAGCTTCGGGTCGACGTACCAGCTGAGAGACGACGAGCTCGCCGCTATCAGCGTCGAAGCTGATCGGATGGATGTCGCTGCGATAGCGCTCGGGCAGACTCAGCATCAGCTTGGTCGGCGTCTGATTAGTACCCTGGGCACGCACCCAGCGAGCGGCGTTGAGTAGCCGCAAACGCGCGTCCACGTCCAGCAGGCGCCGGTAATAGGATTCGTAACTGGGGCTGGCGATAGCGCCCAAGATGCACGCATAGGGGCTGAACACCTTGCCGATCAACGAGCAACCCGTTTTAGGCGGCGCGGGGATGTGGGTGCGGGCAGCAACCCGCTGCGCGTGCTCGTCCTGGCAGTAGTAGCCCAGCGGCAATGCAAACAGCCCGCGCATGTGGCGTTGATTGAGCATATGCGGCTGTATTCGATCCGGCCATGAGGCATCGGCGGGCACGGCTAGCAAGGCGGGACCATTAAACAGCCGAAACTCACCGGCCATAGTGCTGCACTGATTGAGTTCGTCGTCGCTCAGCGGCGCGAAGCTGCTTAAGCAGAGCGTGTCATCCAGATCGGGGCGCTGCGCCAAGATCTGCGCCAGCATGCCTGCCGAACTGGAGATCGCTGCCTGACCGGTCACGTCGAGGACTAGCGAATCAGCGTTCGCACGCAGGCGTCGCCAAGTGCCGGCGTAGCCGCACAGGCGCGCAACCGCGAGCTCTGATCGACCTTCCAGATGCTCGACGGCGGCAGCAGCTAGCACCACCGCAGTCGAAGGTCGGTAGCTGGACACCTGCACCTCCAGACGCGGCTGGGTAAGGGTCTTGATGTGGTCATAGCCAGCCAACGACGCCTCTTTTTGCAAACGTCGCTGATGCTCCGCGACGAAGGTCTTGGCGAACGCCAAGTCATTGCTGACTGTGGCCAGACAGGCGGGCGCATCTCTTGCACAGCTCAACTCACCCGCATCAATCGGCGGCAGCGCCGGGTATCGCCCGTCGGCGCTGGAGCGAAATGGCGGATCCATGACCTGGTCGGCTGGGTACTGCTCGATCGCAGCCAGATCGGTGGCCATCACCGCGTCGATTTGATCGTCGGGTATGTCGTAGTCGAACAACCACAAATACGCGTAGGCATTGTGCTCACCCAGCGATTGAGATTTCGCCTGTTTGAGTGCGGCAAGAGCGGCCTGCTCCTGCGCGGTGGGCCGCGGCAGCCAATGACTAAGAACCAGTCCGAACCAGAGCGCTGCGAGAGCGACAATGCTGAGCAGGAACCATTTAATAATCCGCATAGATCACCCCTGTGGTGAATGCACGGGCATGCCTCACCTCGGCTTGCGCGCCTTGATCGAGTACAGCATAGGCACGTCAATCGCGCTATCGCCGCGGACATAGCGTCCAGGCTCGCGCTCAACCAAGCCCTGAAAACAGTTGTAGGGCGAATACGGGAACTCGTTGAAGTGGAGCAGTTCCAAGCCGCTGCTCAACAGCGCGTTGATCACATCGCTAACCGGATGCGACCACACGTGTAGCGGCAGCTCTTCGAGAGCATTCTCTGTGTAACTGGATTCACGCAATACTTGCGGCTTGCCGCCGTTGAAATAGGCATCGCCATCTAGCGCATAGCTGTAAGGGTGAAACTCGATCAGATTAAGCACGCCGCCAGGGCTCAGGGCGTCGGCGACCACGCGCGCCCAGCGCCCCATCTCGGGTAGCCACTCGAGTACGCCATAAGAGCTGTAAACGCGGTCAAATTGGCCGACGTGTTGCGCTGCGTCGTAGACATCGGCGCAAACAAACTGCGCATCATTCCCCGTTTGTTGTGCCAAAGCCCGCGCTTGCGCGATCGCTGCAGGTGAAAAATCCAGCCCGCAAACCTGCGCACCCAGCCGAGCCCAGGACAGCGTGTCCAAGCCGAAGTGGCACTGCAGGTGGAGCATCGTTAGTCCGCAGACCTCGCCCACCTCGGTTAACTCAATAGGATTGAGCGACGTGTTCCCAGCGAGGAAACCCTCGACGTCGTAGAAACGCGAGTCCACGTGGTCGACGGTGCGCCGATCCCAGGAGTCACGATTAGTTTCCAATGCGGAACGCTCCATCGATAAGCCTCGTTACCAAACGTGTATTGAGCGGAGAATTGCCAAATCCAAATGATTCCCTAGCCCGGATATTTCATGAACTCGCGTGATGATCGCGCAGGATATTGATTGCCCAGTGGTTTTTTCGAAGGAGCGGTGTAGTGGTTCATACACCCGACTGAGAAAAAATCGCTGGGCGATCAAGGGCCTAGCGA
>QIMA01000577.1 GCA_003233535.1 Rhodanobacteraceae bacterium | reverse complement strand
AGGACATTGATTGCCCAGTGGTTTTTTCGAAGGAGCGGTGTAGTGGTTCATACACCCGACTGAGAATAGTCGCTGGGCGATCAAGGGCCTAACGAGGGCGCGTGAAGTTTATGAAATATCCGGGCTAGAGCGAAAAAGCACTTAGACTCCAGGCTCCTAGCCCGGAAATTGGAGTTCGCTTGCGCACGCTTATCGCCTTCGTACTGGTGGCCGCTTTGATCTACACAGGCCTGTGCGCGCTGCTCTACGCGCGTCAGCATTCGATGATCTATTACCCGGTGCCGCGCAGTTTGCCGGCTGAAGTCGCCAGCATGCCGCTGGCAGTCGACGGCGTCGAACTGGTGATCACGACCCGAATCGCTTCAGGCCCGAAGGCGTTAATCTACTTCGGCGGCAACGGCGAAGACGTCTCACGCAATCTGGGCGAACTCAGTGCAACGTTCCCTGAGCACGCGCTTTATCTCATGCACTACCGTGGCTACGGCGGATCTGGCGGCCGCCCTAGTGAGTTAGCGCTAAAGGCCGACGCGCTGCGACTGTACGACCGCATTCAGTCTGATCACCAGCAAATCGGCGTCATTGGGCGCAGCCTGGGCAGCGGCATCGCGCTGCATGTGGCCAGCCGTCGTCCAGTCCATCGTTTAGCACTGGTCACGCCTTACGACAGCATCGAGAAGATCGCCGCTGAGCAATTCCCGGTGTTTCCGGTGCGCCTACTGCTGGTCGACAAGTACCGTTCCTATCTAGATGCGCCGCAGATCAGTATCCCGACACTGGTTTTGCTGGCCGCACGCGATCAGATCATTCCGCGTGACAGCAGCGAGCGCCTATACGCCGCTTTTCGTCCAGGCGTTGCCGATCTCGAGATTGTCGAGGGCGCTGGCCACAACAGCATTTCCAGCAGCTCGCTGTATCTGCCGATGCTGCATACGGCGCTGGTCGACACGGCGACGATCGAGCACACAGCCGCACAGTCGCCATGAGCGTGTCCGCCAAGCTCAACCTAAAAGATCAGGCAGTGATCGTGGTGATTACAGCTAGCCCGTGGCCAGAAAGTCAAAAGCGCCAGATTGCTCGCTCTTTCTGGCCACTGGCACTCGTTTCTAATCCTCGAAAAACTCAACCAAACCGGTCTGCAGCGAATACTCCGCACCCACCACCATCAAGCCGTCGTCGCGTATGAGCTGCTCAAGCACGGTTGAACCGCTGCACAGCTGATTCACCGACGTGCGCACGTTAGCCTTCACCGCATGCTGCGCCAGGGCCTCCAAATCGTGCCGCAATTCGGTCTGCAGTAGCGCCTCGATCGTTGGCCTAACGCGTTTCACGATGGACTGCAGGCGTCTAGATTGCTCGCCCACCGGGCTGCCCAACTCTTCAATAGTCGCCTGGATTGCACCGCAATTGCTGTGACCGAGCACGACCACTAGGCGCGTACCAAACCGCTCAGCAGCGAACTCCACACTGTCCACTTGCGAGGGCGCAACGATGTTGCCCGCAACTCGAATCACAAACAGATCGCCCAGGCCCTGATCGAACACCATTTCCGCAGGCACCCGCGAATCGGAGCAGCCCAGGATAATGGCGTGGGGTTCCTGACCGGCAGTCAGCTGGTTGCGGCGTACTTGCGGGTTGAGCGCCCGATGACCGCCCAAATCCTCGGCGAATCGCTGGTTGCCACGCTTCAGTCGTTGTAGCGCTTCAATGGCAGAAATCATCCGTTGTTTCCCTTGTACTGCATCCACTTCCCGGCCAACCATTGGACGATCAACGCCGCCGCAAAGGCGCAACTGAAAGCCGTCGCCAGGCCGAACTGCACTAGCGTTAGCGCCAATACCAAACAGAAAATCGCAAAGGCAATAGTAGCCGTAGATCATCCCGCGAAGTAAGTCGACGGCAAAACCGCGACCGGAATAGTAGTGTGAAAAGCCACCTGCCTACCAATGTCCTGCGCGAGCATCGCGCGAGTTCGCGAAATATCCGGGCTAAGACCTACACGGACGAGACGCCAAGCAGGCTCTTGGCCTCAGTTGCAGATAGAATCGCCGCTGTATCCGCACGAGCAATATCGATTGAGTTCTCGCGATCCTGCACCCGCGCTTGCCTCCGGCGGCGCCCTGTCCATACATCTGCCGAACTTTCAGCCGCGAGAGTGCCAACAGGAACTGGCTCGAGCGGTCGCTTTGGCCATTGAAACCCGCAGCGCTTTAGTCGCCGAGGCCGGTACCGGCACCGGCAAGACCTTCGCCTATTTGCTGCCGGCCCTCCAGGCGGGTGCTCGTTCGGTGGTCTCCACGGGCACCAAGGCGCTGCAGGACCAGCTCTTTCACCGCGATCTGCCGCTGCTAATGAAGGCCCTGAACGTCGACCCGAAGGTCGCGCTGCTGAAGGGCCGGGCCAATTACCTGTGCCGCTATCGGTTGGATAACTACCAGAGCGACGGCCTATTTACTCAGCCCGAGGACGCGCAGCAACTGCGCCAGATTCGCGCTTGGGCGTCGCGCACGCAGGCGGGTGATCGAGCCGAACTCAGTGCGGTTAGCGAAGACGCCCCGATTTGGGCGCAGGTCACCTCCACCACCGACAACTGCCTAGGCGGGGATTGCCCGAGCTACGGCGAATGCCACGTCGTGCACGCGCGACGCAAAGCGCAGGAGGCCGACGTGGTGGTGGTCAATCACCACCTGTTGTTTGCCGATATGGCGCTCAAGCAGGAAGGTTTTGGCGAGCTGCTGCCGGGCGCCGAGCTGATTGTGCTCGATGAGGCACACCAAATCGTCGACACCGCCACGCAGTTCTTCGGCACCAGCATCAGCGGTCGTCAGCTCATCGATCTAGCGCGCGATAGTCTGCGCGAGGGTAGCCAGGTCAGTGGCCTGCTGAGTCTGATCCAAACGCCTGCGCAGCAGCTGGAGCATCAGGTGCGAGTGCTGCGCGCAGCGCTCGATCAAGTGCCACAGCGCGGCAACTGGCGTGATCTCAGCGACTCGGATGAGATCATCCAAGCTATTGCGGACCTGGGCCGTGGCCTAGCCACGCTCAGCGCGGTACTCAATGAGCACGAAGAGGTCAATGCCGGCATCGAGAGCTGCGCCGCTCGTGGCGAAGACCTCGGCATTCGACTGGTAGAAGTCACCCGCGACGGCAGCGCGATTGAAGCTGAGCAAGTTGAGCCTAGAGTGCGCTGGTACGAATGCCGCGGCCGCGGCTTCGGTCTGCACAGCACGCCACTGGATATTGCCGAGCCGCTGCGCAAGTATCGCGAACAGTCGGGTTCGGCCTGGGTGCTCACCAGCGCAACTCTGGCGGTAGGCGACCGCTTCGACCACTACCTCAACGCCGCCGGACTGGAGCAGGCCAGAACTCTGCTGCTGGACAGCCCTTTTGATTACCAGAACCAGGCAGTGCTGCTGGTACCGCCGGGGATTCCCGAGCCGAATCAACCCACCCACACCGCGGCCGTGCTGCAGGTCGCGCTGCCGCTGATTGAGGCAGCGAAGGGCGGCTGCTTTTTGCTGTTTACCTCGCACCGCGCACTGAAAGAGGCCGCCGAGCGGCTGCGCGGTGCAATCTCCTATCCACTGTTCGTGCAGGGCGAAGCGCCGCGTCATCAGCTGCTTGAGGATTTTCGGGCGTGCGGCAACGGCGTATTGCTGGGAGCCGCCAGCTTCTGGGAAGGCGTGGACGTGCGCGGCGATGCGCTGAAGTTGGTGATCATCGATCGGCTGCCCTTCGCCCAACCCGATGACCCGGTAGCACGGGCTCGCGCAGACGGCGTCAGCCGCCGCGGACTGTCGCCCTTTCGCGAGCTATCGCTGCCCGAAGCCGTACTCTCCCTGAAACAGGGCGCCGGCCGATTGATTCGCGACGTCGATGACCGCGGCGTGCTGGTGATCTGCGACCCGCGCAT
>QIMA01000222.1 GCA_003233535.1 Rhodanobacteraceae bacterium | reverse complement strand
GGCGATCACCCTGTTGGGAAGCACTCGACGTAACAGCGAGGCCATTCTGGGCAAGGGCACCTGCGCCCGCCAGGCGCGCCTCTGCCAAGCGCTAAGGGACTCGCGCCACGCGCTGTAGCGACGCACCGATGCGCTGGGTGGGCGGCCCAGCGCGCAATAATGGGCGCCGTTGTAATCCCTCCGACCGCCTCACCTCTCAAGTGCAGTGCCGTCTGACCGATCAAGCCGGCGCCTTGCGCTGCCGGGCCCGAAACACAAAATACTTGTTCAGCAGGAACGACACAATGAAGTAGACAACACCGGCAATGACTTGCGCCAACGCCGCATGCACCGTCCACCAGCGAATGCAAACCAGCAGTACGCCCAAGTTAAGCAAATAGGCAAAGGCGAACACTAGAATAAACCGCAGCAATTCGCCCCGCGCCGCGGCCTCACTCTGAAAGGTGAATCGCTTGTTAAGCGCGTACGATACGACTACCCCAACGCCGTAGCCCAGAGCATTGCTGACCACGGCGTCCAATCGCAGCAGGTACATGCAGGCAAAAATAATTGCATACCCTAGCGCGGTATTGAAGACGCCTACGGCGCCGTAGGTAATCAGCTGCCGCACGGATGAGCCGCACGAACCCAGTATTGGCCGCCGAGCGGCAGCCAGCTCAGAAAGCGCTCGACAGCAGCCACCCAGTTCAGCTTGGGTGGCACAAACAGACAATAATCGCGTGACTTCGGCTGCAACCCCACTGCCCGCAGGAGCGCCAGCAATTCGGCCGGCTTGAGCAGCACCGCGTCGCAGCCATACTCGAGCACGCGCCGCACCAGATGGCGAACGGCGGCGACTACCCGGTCGACTTTGTAACGGGCGAAATAGGCTTCGTCATCGGCGAAAAAACGAGTTCCGTCGCGCAACAGCTGGTTGTCGTTGTCGGTGAACTTGTCAAACTCAACTTTTTCGCTCACCCATGTGCTCCTTAGCCCGGATATTTCATGAACTCGCGCGATGATCGCGCAGGACATTGATTGCTCAGTGGTTTTTCTACAAGGAGCGGTGTAGTGGCTCATACACCCGACTGAGGAAAAATCGCTGGGCAATCAATGGACAAGTGAGGGCGCGTGAAGTTTATGAAACATCCGGGTTAGTGCGACTGCCAACATCCGCAATCAACGCGCGCTTAACCAGCGCTGTTTGACGAGTTCGCGCCAGTGTCGAGACTTGCACCGGCAACCGGCGGCGGCGTGCACAGTTTCAGCTCGGAAAGCGGCCACAGCCGGGTAGCCGCATCGTCGATAGCAAACAGGCGAAAGTCGCGACAGTCGTCGGCAACCGGCCGTGCATATAGATCGAAGCCAAGACCGACGCGGTCTACGCGTGCAAACAACTTCTTCGGCGCTGCAAAGCTGAACTCACCCAGTCCTACCACGCGCCAGTCGGCATCGACTAAAAGCACACCTCCCACATGCTGGCGAATTGAAGCTTCGGTCAGTTCGCCTTGCACATGCCAGCTGGGCGAAGAGCCCACCAGCTGCAACAGTTCCACCCGCAGATCGGAAGGCGGCGCGGTGGCAGCCATCGATGAACGCAGCGTGGTCGGCAGAGTCTGGTCCATCAGACGGCTGCGCGGGGTGCGGAAAATCGCCTGCCCTGCGGCTCGGTAGAATTCGACGCTGTCCAGGACGGCACTGTCGTCGGGCAGGTCGGCGTACACCGGGTAGCCGGCAAGCAGCACCCCAGACTGCGCCTGGGCGGAGCGCGCCTCCACCACGCGTACCGACAGCGCCGCCCAGTCGTGAGCGATCTGTTGCGTCGGCAACAAGGCCAGCGCCAACAGCAGGCCGCCGGTCATCGCGGCGGCGGAGACCAGCGGGCCGCGCGGCAGGCGAGCGATCAGCGCCAGCGCCAAACCCAGCCAGAAAAAGCAGGTCCACAGCACATAGCGGTCGGCAAAGATCTGGTGCGGATTTATCCGGAAATAGTCCATCCGCCCAATCGCCACCAAACCTGCCACGGCGGCCGCAAACAAACCAATACCGATCCCCAGCGACTCCATCCGCGTCACGCGCTTTGGACTCA
Organism: Rhodanobacteraceae bacterium; assembly: GCA_003233535.1. GTDB lineage: Bacteria > Pseudomonadota > Gammaproteobacteria > Xanthomonadales > SZUA-5 > SZUA-5. The sequence continues at coordinate 1,847 of QIMA01000222.1, read as the reverse complement.
ACCAGGCACGAGCACTCAGCCCCACCAAGGTCAGCAATCCAAGCGATCCGATCACGGTTGCCAGACGCATACCATCGACTTCGCCCAGCGACTGCCGGACCATCTGCGCAGCTAGAGCCAGCGTTCTGGTGGCCGGATGGGTAGTCATCGAATCTGCGGCGATACCGAAAACAGGGGCATCACCCAGCCCTGGCCAAGCGACAAGCCAGCAAGAGGATAGCCAAGCCGCCGTGGTAGCCAGCTGTTCTCCAGGGGCGAACTCGATCGTGTTGCGGACACCTTCGCCGCCCGGCAGCAGGAATAGATAGGCGCCCACGACGGTGAAGGTCGTAACGCCTATCAACCCCACATTGGCTAGGCCAGTGCGGCGCATCAAAGCAAGCGCTATCAACAGTGGAAAGATCGCCACGCCGGGTGCAAACGTCAGCATGCCGAGCGTAGCCAGCAGCAGTGCTGCCAGCAGCGGCGCTTGGCGCCGGGAGCGGACGTGTTTGTCGTGCAACAAAACTGCGCCTATTGCACAACACATCACGGTATAGACCTGGAAGGATTCGTTGCCGTGGAACTGCATCCGCGCCGACCCCAGCCAGAACAGCGCCAGCGCTGCCAGAAGCACACCGCTTGCTCGCGCTGCGGGGCTGGAATCGCGGAACCTAAGCAGAGGCAGCGCGATCAGCACAAACGCGGAGATCATCATCAAGATACCCAGCACTACACCGATCGTTTGGTCACCACCCGACCACTCGATATCTGCGACCCGCACCAAATTGGGCAGCAGCATCCGATGTCCGTTGTCCGGATTGAGCAGACTGGCGGGGAAACTGCTTTCGATCAGCCCACGGTACTGACGAAAGCAGGCGTCGACTTGGCCGAGCAATGCACCTCGCGGACAATCGCCAGCGGTCGCCGTTTGCTCTCCATAAATAGCCGGCCCAGGTATTCACCGAGAATCCCCAGACACAACAACTGGGCGCTGGAAAGGAAGGACACAAACACCACAACGCTGGTCCAGCCGGCGATGGTGTTGCCCAGCATCCACTGCGCGACCGCGTAGACGCCAACGCCGACGGCCAGGGCGAAGCTGAGCATCGCCAGCCAAGTCGCCATCCGCAGCGGTACCACCGAGAACCCGGTGATGGCATCCACCGCCAGCTTGAGCATTTTCTTCAGCGGGTACTTGGTCTCGCCGGCAAAGCGCTCCTGCCGGGCGTACTTGAGCGCCACCTGACGAAATCCCACCCACGACACAAGCCCGCGGACGAAACGGTGCTGCTCGGGCATCGCCAACAAAGCGTCGACCACGGCGCGGCGCATCAGCCGAAAGTCGCCGGTGTCGGCCGGGATGTCGACGTCGGTCACCCGGCGCAAAATGCGGTAGAACGCCGCCGCGGTGCCGCGTTTGAAGGCAGTTTCACCGGCCCGCGACTGGCGCTGCCCGTAGACCACGTCGGCCCCGGCTTCGAGCGCTTCAAGCATTTTCGGCAACAGTTCGGGTGGATCCTGCAGATCGGCATCAATGCACAACACTAAACGTCCCCATTGACCACGTCTCGATGCGCTCGACTTTCTCGAAATGAACGCGCTCCAACGTGCGCTTCCCGTGGTGGCAGGAGCCGGTTGAGGGCGGTGAGCGCCAAGCATTGACTGCAAATCGGGGCGCTTCGTTCCCCGGCCGCGAGCTGCTAGTCAATCCGTTCGGACGGGGTTTGGGTGCCACCATCTTCCGCCGAGCGTACCGAACGCCGCAGCGCCACCCGTAGTAGACCAAACACCGCGCTCGGTGGCTAAGGCCGCCGAGCGCGGAAGCACAGACTACCGCCGTCCTTTAACTCAACGACGAAGTGCTG
>QIMA01000130.1 GCA_003233535.1 Rhodanobacteraceae bacterium | reverse complement strand
TGTTTGCCGCCGAATACATCGACCCAATGTTGGCCGTCTATCGATCCAGAATGGCCGCAGTGCCAAGCAGCGACGAGTGTCGCTGGGCGACTGCGGTGCTCACCGAGTATTTCTCCGTTGTCGATCTGCAAAGGCCGCAGATGCAGGCCGCCAAGCGGCACTTTGAGCGAACGCTGGAGCTAGCTGCTAAGGAGCTAGGTTCAGAGCCGGGGGCGATGAACGCTGGCCAGCTACCGGCGCATTTGGCGCCCTTTCAGCGCGACCTTCCGGCGCAGTCATTGGTGCCCTATGAGTCACTGTTGGCTCTATCTCAACAGCGCCGTTCGGTCCGTGCTTTCTTGCCTAAGATGGTCCCGCGGAAATTGGCAGAGCAGGCAATGCTGGTCGCGCTGCAGTCGCCGACTGCGTGCAATCGGCAACCCTTCAGCTTTCGCTATTTTGACGATCCGGAGTGGGTGCTCAAGGTCGCCAAAGTGCCTATGGGTGTGACCGGCTACGAAGATCAAATCCCCGCAATCATTGTGGTGGTCGGGCAGATGCGGAATTTCTTTGACGAGCGCGACCGGCATTTGATCTACATCGACGGGGCGTTGGCTGCCATGAGTTTCATTCTGGCTGCGGAAACGCTCGGCTTGGCGACCTGCTCGATTAATTGGCCTGACATGGAAGAAAAGGAACGAGAGATGGCGAATTTGATCAAGCTGGAGCCGGATGAACGCCCAGTGATGCTTCTGGCCGTCGGCTTTCCTGAACCATCAGCGTTGGTCCCTTCATCGGTTAAGAGGCCAGTCGCCGAAGTGCTGAGATACAACTTCGAATGATTATCGAAGTCATCGGCACGGGGTTTCAAAATCAGGGTGCGGCTCTGATGTTGATGGCCGTCGAGCAACGTTTGCGGGAGTGGAATCGGGATGTCGCAATCGCCGTCCGGCCAGGTATCGGGCCCTATCGTAGCCGGGCCCGCTTGGGTCTGTTGCAGATACTCGATGCGCGCAAAGCCGGGCGGTCGGGTTGGTTGATTGAGCGGCTGCTGCACCGCGGCTATCGCGAACGTTTTGGGATGATTTTGCAGAACGAGGTCACCCATATATTGGACGCCTCTGGCTATGCCCTTGGTGACCCGTGGCAGGATCAGCCCGAGCTGATTGAGGTCAAAGCGAAGGCGTACGAAGAACGCCGCGCGGCGGGAATGCGCATAGCGCTATTGCCGCAAGCGCTCGGTCCATTTGGGGACGAACGCGTGCGTGCGGCGAGTAAGCGTGTGCTTGACTCAGCTGAGATCGTCTTCGCCCGTGACCCGGGCTCGCTGGCAGCGGCAAAGACGATCATGGCCGACAGCAGCAAGCTGCATCTGGCGCCAGACTTCACCAATCTGCTCACCGCGAACACACCTACATCGCCGCCACAGGGCGAACGGCCGCTGGCGCTGATACCCAACGATCAGATGCTCAAGCACAACGGTGGCCTCAGCAGCGACGCCTACGTGAGTTTTTTCGCGCGCTGCGCAGAACAGGGTAAACAGGCCGGGCTGGATCCGTTTTTGTTGCTCCACGAGTCGGTGCGGGATCGATCGCTGGCAACGCAAATTCAGCAGGTTTCGAACGTGCCGTTGGCGATTCATGAGAGTGATGACGCGCGTGAGCTCAAGGGTATTTTGGCGCTTTGTGAGGCCTGCGTAGGATCACGCTTCCACGGTCTGGTCAGCGCGCTTGCCCAGGGCGTGCCATCGATTGGCACCAGTTGGTCGCATAAGTACCGCCATCTGTTCGATGACTATGATATGGGCCAGTTGCTGATCGAAGATCTTGCCGATGAAGCCACTGTGAAACGCTGCTTGAGCCTGTTGTTTGATGAGACTAGTCGCAAGCAGCTTGCGGCAGTACTCGCAAAACGGTCACAGGACCTGAAGGGTCAAAGTCATCAAATGTGGGACCGACTCCTGGCGATGATGGGCGCAGATTGACCGCGTGAGCATACCGCCAGTCTCCGTCGTGATCCCTTGCCACAACGGCGATCTCGCTGTCGCTGAAGCGCTTGGAAGCGCGCTTGGTCTTTGCTACGCAAACACCGAAATGGTGGTGATTTATGACGGGTCGGTTGATGGCAGCAGGGACCTCTAGCCCGGAATTTCATAAACTTCACGCGCCCTTGATCGTCCAGCGACTTTTCCTCAGTCGGGTGTATGAACCACTACACCGCTCCCTTTCTACTGTGAAAAACCACTGGGCAATCAATGTCTTGCGCGATCATCGCGCGAGCTCATGAAACTCCGGGCTAGGCGCAGATGACCGATAGCCTAGTCTCTGTAGTCATTCCATGCTTCAACGCCGAGCGCTGGATTGGCGAGGCAATCGAGAGCGCTTTGACGCAGACTTGGTCTGCAGTCGAGGTTGTTGTGGTGGATGACGGGTCCAGCGACAACAGCATCGACGTGATAGACGGCTTCGACGCACGAGTGCGCTGGGAAACAGGCCCAAACAAAGGTGCGTGTGCTGCGCGCAACCGTGGGCTGGCGATTGCCAGAGGCAACTTGATCCAGTTCCTGGATGCGGATGATCTGCTCCTGCCAGATAAGCTCAAGCGACAAGTGCCGCATGCCATGCACTGCGGCCTCAATAAGCTCTCTTTTACTCTCGGCCGGACCGAGAACGGTGATTCATTTTTCGATTGGCAGTCTTCAAGAATCTTGCATAGCGGCCGAGACGCGCTCGCATTTGTACTGGGGGGCGCGCTGCAAATATGTGCACCGCTTCATCATCGCAAGAACCTCGAGGCGATTGGTGGGTTCGATGAGTCATTGAAATGCTCGCAGGAATTCGACCTTCATCTGAGGCTGGTATCTGCTGGTCTTGGACTGGCGCAAATCCAAGAATCGCATTTTGTAGTGCGGCGCCAGCCGGGAAGCATCTCCTCGGACGGCTTGGGGGTACTGTTGCAGCGCGCGCCCATTTTGCGCAGCGTCGTCGCAACTCTTAGCGACACAAACATGCTGACGGCGGAGAGAAAGGCGGCACTTGCCCAATCCATGGCAACAGCGGCATCGAAGCTCAGGCACGCCGGCATTAGTGATCAAGCTGACGAGTTGCTTGCGGACGCCAGCGAGTTGGTCGCCGACCCCGAACTCTTGATGTGGACAGACAAATGGCGTCCGTTGGCTCGGTTAGTCGGGAGTCAGCGACTAGCGAGAATGCGGGCCCAACTCATACGCGTTCGAAAGAACCGGTGGCCTAGGTCGAAACGATGAGTTCAATCATTGACGTCTACGTGCGCGAAGGACTATCGCCGGTCGACGTCCCTCAGATAGTTAGGCCAATCTAAGTTCAGATAGTTAGGCCAATCTAAGTAATGAACCGCAGAGACCTGAATCCATGAAACCACCGTTGTTCTTGAGGCTGTGCCCAGAATTCCTCCGGGGCAAGGTCTGGTACCGAGTATATCGAGGCCGGCCCGGATACAAGGGGCTTTATCAGCGGGCCGAGATGAGCTACGCCAAGGGTTTCGCGATGTACAAGTTGGTGCCGACTGACTACATCAGTCAGTGCGTCGCATTCCTGGGCTTCTTCGAGCGCTGGCTATCTCAACGCATGCGCAGCATCGCTTCGGCTGGAGAGTCAAAGCGACTAGTCGATGTGGGCGCGAACATGGGCTATTTCTCGCTGGTCTGGTTGGCCGCTAACCCAGACAACGAGGTCGTGGCTTTCGAGCCGGACAAGCGCAACTTGGTGATGCTGAGAAATAACCTGGCCCAAAACGGCTGCGAGTCCCGATGCGCAGTGCATCCTGTCGCCTGCTCTGACAAAGCTGGCGTGATTGGCTTTGATTCCGGACCCCAGGAGCAAACCGGGTGGGGCAGCATTGCACTGACCGACCAGAGCCGCGTAACCGAGATCGATGCGGTACGCTTGGATGAGATGATTGAAGATGATCGGCCCATCGATATGCTAAAGATCGATACAGAAGGCGCCGATTATTTGGTGCTCAAAGGCAGTGAGAAGCTGCTGCGCAACAAGCAAATCAAGGAGATCATCTTCGAGATGAATGAGCCGGGGATGGGTTATCTCAATGTCAGTAAGCGTGACTTGCTCGATTACCTCAACAGCGTCGGATATCCCGCCAGCTGCGTAGAGGGTGAAGGGAAGCCCGTTTCGACGTGGCGCGCGCTGCCCATTTGATTCATGTGAGTAACGCAAACCAACCGAAGGCAGAACGGCAGCCGTCGACTGAAGGCTGGATGTCCGAGCCGGTGCGGGCTGGCGTGGTTTCGGTGCTGATTCCTGCCTACAACCGCGAGCGCTATATCGCCAAGTCGCTCGACAGTGTTTGCCTACAGACTTTCAGGCCAATCGAGATTGTAGTGGTCGATGACGGGTCGACCGACGAGACCGCCGCCGCAATCCGCCGTTGGAATGACCAGCAAAACGACGACAAATTGAAAGTGGTTTTGGTGCAGCAATCCAATCAAGGCGCAGACGCGGCGCGCAACGCTGCCATGCAGGCATCGTCAGGCGAGTTTGTGCAGTTCCTCGATAGCGACGATCTGCTGCATCCGAGCAAGCTGAGCGAGTGTATGAAGGAGTTTAGTGACACCGAAGTAGACACCGTCGTTGGCCAGTTCCAGATCTTTTGCGAACTGCAGGAAGTTGCCGAGAAGTTGAGCAAGGCCCCTGAACACCGCGAGTTTCGGCTGGATGGCGAAAGGCGGCCCTTCTATACCCGGATGGGTTGGGAGCTTTGGGTGCCAATGTTTCGCCGCAAACTGCTGCAATCGGCCGGTCCGATGCGTGTCGGCATCCGTGCAGGCGGCGCTTTCGCATACACCACCGTGCTCAAACTGCATTCGAAGAAAAGAGCTTACGTACCACTAGTGCTGAATTTCTACCGTCGAGGCGTCGATAACGCCTTGACCGGCATCGGCAATCTGGAGCGAGTCCCGGCGACCGCAAGCGTGATGCAGTGGATTCATGACAGCCTGCTGAGCTTCGGTATCACCGATCGCGCCGAGTGGAAAGATTTCACCCTGAAATCGCTGAATGCGTATCGAAAGTCGTTGGCCGTTGGTGTCGAGCAGGGGCGGGCACAGCTCTACGCTCTGGCTAGAGATGCCGCGTGGCGCTGGAATCCGCTAGCAGGCACTTTGCTCAGTCCTTCCGAGCCAATCATGCGCGCCATCTTGATGTCGATGGTTCGCGGCAAGCGCCTGTTTGGGCGAGCCGGTTGAGCCCATTTTTCGCATTATTCAAACCGATTTGAACAGGAGTCAGCATGGCGTTCAGTCGCATTCTTGACGCATGGCGTCGTCGTGGCCTGCCCACCAATCGCCGGGCACTGCAGTGCAGCCAGACCAGCTACTCCCAGTTCGGTGAAGATTTGCTCGCCGACACGATTTTCGGCAAGAATTATCGAACCGGGCGCTTTCTGGACATTGGCTGTTTCGACCCACAGAAATGGTCGAACACCTACCGCTTTTATCAGAAGGGTTGGCAGGGCGTAGCTATCGATCCGAACGATGCCTTTGCCGCATTGTGGAAGAAATATCGGCCGCGTGACCTGTTCCTCAACATGGCCGTGTCGGATCAGCCGGGTAGTCGTTCGTATTTCAAGTATGACGGGATGCCTCAAGGCAACCGACTGGAGGAATCTGATTTGCCTTCATTGGGTGAGCACGACACCGCATCGGTTCCCTGCGACTCGCTGCAAAACATCCTCGCCCAGCACTGGGATTCGGGCCGAGCGATCGATCTGATGAATATCGATTGCGAAGGACACGACCTGACGATCTTGCAGTCTGGAGACTTCGACCGCTTTCGTCCGCGGGTACTAATCGTTGAGGATCACGAACACCTGCGGCACTCGCCGATCGACGTTTTTTGCGAATCTGTGGAATACAAGCTGCTGGCATTCAGCGCTAAATCGAAGCTTTACGGCGATCGGCGCTGGATGGCGACGCGCAAAGCCAAAGCGTCGGCCGACAAACAATCCTGAGTTCGCGCTGCTGAAACCACAAGTTCTTTATCTGGTCCGTCGCGAGGGATTTAGCTCGGTCTTCGCCTCGCAAATTGCGCGGCGTATGGGCGCCGTTGCCGAGTCGGGCTTCGACGTATCGATTGCCGTGCTTGCTACGCCTGGGCA
>QIMA01000449.1 GCA_003233535.1 Rhodanobacteraceae bacterium | reverse complement strand
AGTAGGGCACCTGCCGGTCGATCCCGAATCTCACTAGCCCGGCTATTTCAGGTGAGTGGACGAGTTGGGGGCTATTCGCCCAAGTCTTCATGGTGTTCTCGACTTGGGGCACGGGGCTAATCACGCTTGGTTTGCTCGTTTCGGCCGCCGTGCAGTCCTTCACCGGACCAACGCTAACCGCTTGAAGGTCTGGGGGTTTCCTGCCGATTTGTGAAAACCCGACACATCCGATGAATTTAACAGTTGTACACTGTTGCTGTTTGGACCTCTAAAAGGCATACAGATGAAGGCATCGCTCGTTGGGTTTCCGCTGTTGTTTCTTGCCTCGTTGGCGCAGGCTCAGCTGAGCTTTGAGCCGGTTACGGTGCATCCACCGAACGTCGGACTAGAGGCGCCATTTTTGGTCTTGATTGAGGACGCTTGGTCTGACGCCTGTGGTGGCAGCGTTGAGACCAGAGTTGACGCCAACACGATCGAGATTGTTGGTACGTTGGCCTCGCCCATACTCGGGCGTCTGTGCGCGTCAGTAGTCACGCCTTTCAAACAGTTGGTGAACCCGCGTTCGGTGGCGGGTAATCGGGTCGAGTTCGCCGACACCATCACCATCAACTACCTCGTCAACAATGGCAACGGTCCGGAACTGCGCTTCACTCGGCAGCTCAGTTTCGATGAGTCCCCTAACCCGCCCATGCGCGTGCAAACCGGTGGCTGGACGACCTCCAAGCTGGGTAGTTCTGGTCTGTTCATTGACCAGCAGGGCGGCACACTGACGGCTGCGTTCTTTGACTACGGAGTAGACAACCTGGCCAGTTGGTATTACTCCGCTGGTGCCGTCGATGGCAACGTTTATATAGCTGAGATGGCCAGCTATGGCTTGACCAACTGCATCACGGCGCCTTGTCCGCGAGCGGAACCTGTCGATAAGGGGCGAGTCAATGTGCTTCTGCGTGGTGCCAACGAGATGGTGGTCAGTTTTGAGGGGATTGGTCTGCCCAACAGTCTCTTGGACGGTAAAGCTGAAGCGCTGGTTTACAAGCGCCTCGATTTTGCGCGTAGCCCTGGGCTTCCAGCGGACGCCATCGACGGCAATCTGCTGCCAGACTTGGCCGGTCAATGGGTCGGTGGAGTTGGCGGGGCCGGCGCTCACGCGGACGACTTTCGAGCCTTGACGATTGTGTATGCCGGAGTAGACACGACGCCCGGGTTAGAACGACACATTTTCCAGGCCTATTTGACCGCTGAGGTCGGCACCGGAATCATTGTTCCGGAGTTCATGCTGACATGTGCAGACTTGCGTCCTGTAGACGGTGCAGTCGGTTGTCGACTTGAAGGCTATCGCTACGCTCAGCAGGTCTGCGAGAGCTTTTTCCAGTACGCAGCAGTTGCGGAGGAGCGCGTCGTGGCTGATGCGACCTGCGGCGTGACAGCGGACGCGATCGAAACCAAGTTTGAGCTGTATCGCCGTTAGCCTGCTAGCTGGCTGCTGCAGGCCTGAGGCTAGGGACGAGTGAGTCAAACCCACAATCGGTGTGTCAGTCTGAGGTTTGTCCCTGGTCCAGCTGGGACTGCAACTGATCGATATCGTCAAGCAACTTGCCGAACTGCTGACCGAGGTCGGTGATGGAGTATTCCACGCGGGGTGGGATTTCCGCGTAGCTGCGCTTGCCGATCAGGCCAAAGCGCTGCAGTTTACGCAGGCGCTCGTTGAGCACTTTCTTCGACAGTCCGTCTATCGATCGTTCTAGCTCACCCGGGCGCTGATTGCCCTGGCGAATTTGTCCAAGCACGGCAAGTGACCACTTGCAGCCGATGATGCTCTCCACCATCACCGTCACCGGCGTTGAGTCGGAATCATATTTTTCCATAGAAATCAGTAACTCCCACCGATTGGTTCCCGGGGAACGGTTTTGTTCCTGGTTTTCGCCGGGCCTTTCTATACCGACAATAGCGTCATACGAGGGTCTAACCAAAGGGGTCATTATGTTCTGCCCATACACCGATGTGGTCATGGAACTGACTAACGTATTTATTCTGGATTTCGCCGCCCAGGTGCAGTCGTGAGCGTGCTCAACGGCGCCATCGCGCCGGATTGGGAAGTGGATCACTGGTTCAACGCCGAAGCCGACTTCTCGCTCCGCAAACTGCGCGGCAAAGTGGTTTTTCTGCACGCTTTCCAGATGCTTTGCCCCGGCTGCGTCACTCACGGTATCCCGCAGGCGCAGCGCGTGCAGGCTGCTTTCAGTCCCGAGCAGTTGGTGGTTGTGGGTCTGCATAGCGTGTTTGAACACCACGCGGTGATGAACAAAGACGCACTGGAAAGCTTTATCTACGAGTACAAGCTGAGCTTTGCTATCGGCGTCGATCGACCGGGGCAGGGCGAACCCATACCTCGGACGATGCGCAGCTATGCGATGCGCGGAACGCCCACGGCCATTCTGATCGATCGTCAGGGACGAATTCGCTGGCAGCGATTCGGGCGCCCTGACGACCTCCAGTTGGGGGCCGCGATTGGCCAACTGATCGCCGAACCGGCAGCGCAGTCGGAGGAGGAGGCGGCCGCGGGCTGCACAGCGGATGGTTGCGCTGTGCCGACGTGAGTCGACCTCAGCCGCAGCAGGTCGCTACGGTTCTTTGCTCGCTCGGCGTCCGCGGGCCACAGGCGCAGTCGTTCTTAGCGACGCCACAGCACAACGCGCTCGGAACGGTGTCTGTGCGGGATTGCGTAGCTGCGAACTGAGTGATGCACACGCCGGTTTCTGGCAGCACCAACTCGACTCGACGCGTGGTCTCCCAGTCGCCGTCGATTGCCGCGACTACCGAGCGCCGCGCCTGTCCGGCAATCCATTCAACCAGGTGGCGAAGATTCATCGTCGGTGCCGAGAATAATGCGTGCGCTGCGCTGATAGCTCCAATAGGCGTGAGCCCAGTCGATCAGCACCACCAATCGATTACGGAATCCGATCAAGAAGAAGATATGTGCCGCTAGCCAGAACCACCAGGCAAACACCCCAGAAAAGCGCAGCCCGTGAAAATCAACCACGGCAGCCTTACGCCCGATGGTGGCCAGGTTGCCGAAGTCGCGATAGCGGAAGTTCGAGGTTTGTTCGCCCTGCAAACGCGCCGCTATAACTCGCGCAATATGGTTACCCATCTGCTTGGCAGCGGGGGCGATTCCCGGCACCTGCTTGCCTTTGAACTTGACCGAGGCCAAATCGCCGGCGACGAATACGTCCGGCTTGCCGGGCACGCTGAGGTCGGTTTCGACGAATACTCGACCGGCTCGGTCCAGCGGCACATTCAGACACTTGGCTAGCGGCGAGGCCGCTACGCCGGCGGCCCACAGCACGGTACGAGCGTTGATCCGCTCGTCGCCCAGTTGCACACCAAGGTCATCAATGGTGGTAACGGCTGCGCCCGTTTTCACCTCCACACCCAGGCGATTGAGCTGCTTGCGCGCCTTTTCCGACAGCTTCTCAGGAAAGCTGCTGAGGATTCTCGGCCCCGCTTCTAGCAGCATTACGCGCGCCTGTTTCGGATCGGCGTTGCGGAACTCACCTTTCAGCGTGTGTCTGGCGATCTCCGCCAGCGTGCCTGCAAGCTCGACCCCAGTGGGGCCGCCGCCGACGATGGCGAAGCTCAGCCAGGCTGCGCGCTTTTCCGGATCGGTCTCAGCCTCGGCACGCTCAAACGCCGACAAAATCTGCCGGCGAATCTTCAGCGCATCGTTCAGACTCTTCAGTCCGGGCGCATGCTTGGCCCAGTCGGCGTTGCCGAAGTAGGCGTGGGTAGCGCCCGAAGCGAGGATCAGCGTGTCGTATCCGATCTCTCGCTGGTCGCTCAGCTGAACCTGCTTTAGGTCGCTATCGACCGCTACCACCTCGCCAAGCAGGACGGTCACGTTGGACTGCTTGCGCAAGATCTGCCGCAGT
>QIMA01000098.1 GCA_003233535.1 Rhodanobacteraceae bacterium | reverse complement strand
ATGAAGTACAAATCGTTCTGGAAGGCGCCGGCGATCATGTACCACTTGGAAACGAAACCGGCCGTCGGCGGCACCCCAATCATGCTCAGCGCGCCGATCGTAAAGGCCGCCATCGTCCACGGCATGCGGTGACCGATGCCGTTGAGCTGCGAAACCTGCGTCTTCGCCGCCGCCACGTAGATCGCGCCGGCGGTAAAGAACAGCGTGATCTTGCCCAGTGCGTGGGCCACGATGTGCACCGCAGCGCCAATTTCTGCCAGCGGCGTGAGCACCAGCGCGGCGAGCACGATGTAAGACAGCTGGCTGATCGTCGAATAGGCCAGCATGCGCTTGATGTTGTCCTGGCGCAGCGCCACGATCGAGGCCGCCAGCACGGTGAATCCCACCAGGTAGACCAATATCCGCTCCGCCGGAATGGTCGCCATGTAGTCGATGCCGAAGATGTAAATCACCACCTTGATGATGGTAAACACGCCGGCCTTGACCACCGCCACTGCGTGCAGCAAGGCCGAAACGGGGGTCGGCGCGACCATCGCCGCCGGCAGCCAGCGATGCACCGGCATCACTGCAGCCTTACCGACGCCTAGCAGGAACATCGCCAGCAGCAGGGTCGTTTCAAACGGCGTGCTGTTGCCGTTCAGAATGCCGCCCGGGGTGAATTCCAGCGTGCCGGTCAGCTGATAGGTCCAGATGATTGCCGGCAGCAGCAGACCGATGGAGGTGGCCAGCAGTATTCCCAGATAAGTCCGTGCACCTTCCATCGCGCGCCGGTCACCGGCATGCGAGACCAGCGGGTAGGTCGACAGCGTGAGCACTTCGTAGAACACGAACAGAGTCAGCAGATTGGCCGACAGGGCCACGCCCATCGCCCCCATCAGGGCAATTGCGAAACACAGATAGAAGCGCGTCTGATACTGCTCGCGCTTGGCCCGCATGTAGCCGAAAGCGTAGACCGAGGTAACTATCCACAGCCCGCTGGCGACCAGCGCAAACAAAATGCCCAGCGGTTCCGGCTGCAGCGCCAGTTGCAGGCCGGGAATCGGTTCGGCCAGCACTAACCGGCCCACATTGCCGCTGCTGAAGTCGCGCAGCACTGCAATGACGCAGGCGAACAGGCTAAGCGCCGTGGTTAAGGTCGCCGCCTCACGCAGGTTCGGCCAACGGCCCAGGGCGACGATCGCCACGCCACCCAGCGCCGGCACGATCAGGCACAGGGCAAGCGCGAATTCTGCACTCATGGCCCACCCCCGATCAGCGCACTGGCAGCGGCCTCGGCGACGCCCACCGTCAAGCGGGTATCAAGGCCGAAGTAGAAATTGGCCAGCACCAAAATCCAGGTGGGGATAAGCATCGCTAACGGCGCTTCACGACTCGTTTCGCGCGACTTGTTGGGCTGGAAGTAAGCCACTTCCACCACGCGCCATATGTAGGCAACCGAGAGCAACGAGCTCATCAATATCGCGACCACCAGCAGCCACCAGTCCTGCTCCAACACCGCCAACACCAGATACCACTTGCTGATGAAGCCCACCGTCAACGGCACGCCGATCAAACTCAAACCGCCGGCCACGAACGCAGCCATAGTCCACGGCATCGCCCGGCCCAAGCCCGCCATCCGCTCCACATCGGTACTGCCAACGCGGAAGTACACGCAGCCCAAGGCCAAGAACAGCGAGCACTTGATCAAGCCGTGGTTGAACATGTGCAGCAACGACGCGGTCAGACCCAACTCGGAGGCCAGCGACAGACCCAAGACCATGTAGCCCACTTGAGCGATGGACGAATAGGCCAACAGTCGCTTGGCGTTGGGCTGATTGAGCGCCACCGCCGATGCGGTAAGCATGCCCATCACCGCCAGCACCATCAGCACCTGCGCCAGCGGCAGCTGATTGAAGGAGTAGTCCGCCCCGAGCACCGTGTACAAAAAGCGGATCAGCACATAGACCATCACCTTGGTCGAAATCGCCGCGACCATCGCAGTCACCGCCGACGGCGCATAGGTGTAGGCGTTGGGTAGCCACAGGTGCAGCGGGAACAGCGCCAGCTTCAGGCAGATGCCGACCACCAAGAAGGCCACCGCCGTGTCCATCGTGCGGGTTCCAGCGACCGCCGGCAGGCGCTCGGCCAGATCGGCCATGTTCAGGGTGCCGGTCATTGAGTAGAGCAGCCCAATGCCGATCAAAAAGAAGGTCGCCCCGACCGTACCCATGATCAGATAGCGGAAGGCGCTGGTCAGCGCGCGTCGATCGCGGCCCAGGGCGAGCAGCGCGTAGGTAGCGAGTGAGCTGATTTCCAAGAAGACGAATACGTTGAAAGCGTCGCCGGTGGCGGTGATGCCCATCAGCCCACTGAACAGCAGCAGCATGGCCGCATAGAAGCTAGGCTGCTTATCGTTATCCAACTCGCGCCGCGCGCTGCGATAGGCGTACGGCAAAACCACCGAGGCAATAACAGCCAGCAGCAGTTGGACCAGCGCGTTGGCGAAATCCAGCCGGTACTCGATCCCCCACGGCGCGGCCCAGTCGCCCAGCGCGTAGCTAAGCGTGCCGAACTGGTGAACCTGGCCGAGCAACAGCAGCGCCATCGCCAGCGTAGACCATGCCGCCAGGGTCGCCAACAGCCACGGCAGCCGTCCGCTGGGCAGCAGCGCGCAGACCGGCGCGCACAGCAGCGGGATCAAAACAATGAGTACTTGCAGGTGTTCCATCAGCCGCTCTTCAAACCATCCATGTTGCGATTGCGCGCCGCTGTGTCAGCGCCCTGCTTAACGTAGGAGCGAGCTTGCTCACGATGCTTGTTCTGCCCGGCCGCCATCAGAAGTCGTTGTCCATCCGATGCAGTTCATCTTCGTCAATGCTGCCGTAGGCCTCTTTGATCCGTACCACCAGCGCCAGACCCAGCGCCGTGGTCGCCACGCCGACCACAATCGCGGTCAGAATCAGCACGTGCGGCAGCGGGTTGGAATAGCTAGTCACGCCCTCGGTCAAAATAGGCACGGCGCCGCCGTCGACCATGCCCATGGAGATGTACATGATGAATACGGCGGACTGGAAGATGTTCAGCCCGACGATCTTTTTGATCAGATTGCCGCGCGAAATCATGATGTACAGACCGACCATCATCAGCGCGATCACGATCCAATAGTTGTACAGACCCAAAGAAATCATGTCCGGATCCGCTCAGTAAAAATGTAAATCAGCGCCAGCAGCGTGCTCGCCACCGTCGCGCCCACGCCCAGCTCGATCACGATGATGCCCAAGTGCTGTCCGGTCACCGGGTTGGCGGCCAGCACGCTATAGTTCAGAAAGTTACCGCCCTTGAGCATCGAGGTCAGGCCGACGCTGGCGTAGAGCAACACGCCGCAGGCGCTAACGATGCGCAGCGCGCGCAGAGTGATCATTTTCCGAGTCACCCGCTGACCGAATATCAGCACGTGCAAAATCAGCCCCGCAGCCATGATGGCGCCGGCCTGAAAGCCACCGCCCGGTCCGTATTCGCCGTGAAACTGCACGTACAGCGCGAACAGCACGATGACCGGGATCAGTACCTTGGCGACGACCCGCAGGATGACGTGGCTGTACATTAGCGCTTATTGCTCCGTCGCGTGCCGCCGATCAACAGCCAAACGCCCAGGCCGGCGGTAAATACCACCACCACCTCGCCAAAGGTGTCGAAGCCGCGATAGCTGGACAGCACGCTGGTTACCACGTTGGGGATATCGATTTCCTCAGCCGATTTCTCCAGGTAGCGCGGCGCAACGTGGGTATGAATCGGGTTATCCGCCTTACCGATCGGCGGCATGTCCAGGGTGCCGTAAACCAGTGTCGCGCCGGTGACGACTACCAAGATCAGCGCCAGTGGCTGCGGACCGCACTTTTTCTCTTCGCGACCGCAAAAGCTCATCGCGATCAGCAGCAAGATGGTGGAAACCCCCGCACC
>QIMA01000553.1 GCA_003233535.1 Rhodanobacteraceae bacterium | reverse complement strand
CGCTTGCGCTGCCGTGCCCACCTGCGTTCCAATCCCCAACACACACAACTGGAGCACACACATGGGTCTATTCGACTTCATTAAATCGGCAGGTGAGAAGGTCGTTGCCACGGTGGGCGGTAGCCCGGGTGCGAAGATGATGGAGCATCTGCAGAGTAAGGGTCTGGAAACCAAGGGCGTTAACGTTGAGTACGACCCGAGTTCGGCGCAGGTGAAAGTCTCCGGTAAGACCGCGACGCAGGCTGATCGCGAGAAGATTCGCGTGGCTCTGGGCAATATCGCCGGGGTTGAGAAGGTCGAAGACGATGTGGAAGTCGATGACGGCGCCGA
The DNA here is from genome assembly GCA_003233535.1 of Rhodanobacteraceae bacterium. Classification (GTDB taxonomy): domain Bacteria; phylum Pseudomonadota; class Gammaproteobacteria; order Xanthomonadales; family SZUA-5; genus SZUA-5. The sequence continues at coordinate 3,628 of QIMA01000553.1, read as the reverse complement.
AGAGTCCCGGCTGTACACCGTGCAAAGCGGCGATACCCTGGGCAAGATCGCCAAGGAAATGTACGGCAACGCGGGCAAGTACCCGGTGATCTTCGAGGCCAACCAGCCGATGTTGGACAACCCGGACAAGATCTACCCAGGACAAGTGCTGCGGATCCCAGCGCTGGACGACTAATTGTCGATCGCGATTGACCGCGGGCGTCACTACAAACGCTCGATTAACGTGCTTGAATAGAACGCGGCGGCTGCGTAGGGCCCCTCTGAACAACTCACGTGGCCGCTATGGAGTCTGAAATGGTCGCCAGTAAGAAAGACCGAAGGTTATAGCTTGCGCTCTGGGCGAGGGGTCTGACGCAGCTGGCAGCCATTTCAGGCCCGTCCCATGAGGACGCGGGCCCTTGAGCCCGCCGCGTTTTTTTGAGCACTAGCGGAGCGCCAGATCCATGCACGACCACGGCACTTTTCTGACCTCCCTGGCCGCGGTGTTGTGCGTGGCGGCGCTGACCACGATCGTGTTCCAGCGCCTTAAGCTGCCCATCGTCCTCGGCTACTTGATGGCCGGGGTGATCATTGGCCCCAGTCTGGGTCTGCTCAACGTGGCCGACGCCGACACGGTCACGGTGCTCTCGGAAATGGGCGTGATCTTGCTGCTGTTCTTCATCGGCTTGGAATTCAGTTTCGGCAAGCTGCTTAAGTTGGGCCTGCGCGGCGTGATCATCGCCACGCTGGAGGTCGGATTCCTGCTCTGGATCGGCACCATGATTGGCCAGGCGTTCGGCTTCAGCGCCACCGAGAGCTTTTTTATCGGCGGCATCGTCGCCATTAGCAGTACGACCATTATTGCCAAGGTGTTCGAGGAGCAGCGAATTACCGGCGAGCTGCGCACTCTGGTCTTCTCGGTGTTGATCGTCGAGGATCTGCTCGCGGTGCTCTTGCTGGCCCTCTACACCACGATCGGCCGCGGCGGCGATATGAGCGTGATGGGGCTGACTCAGGAGGCACTAAAGCTGGTCGCTTTCCTGGCCGCGCTGATCATCATTGGCATGATCGTGGTGCCGCGGCTGATGAACATGGTGATGCGGATCAACCGTCCCGAGACCACGCTGGTGACCAGTATCGGCGTTTGCTTCGCTGCGGCCCTGGCGGCGCAGTATTTTGGTTACTCGGTTGCCCTGGGTGCCTTCCTGGCCGGTTCGCTAATTGCCGAGTCGGGCGAAGAGAAGCGGGTTGAGACGCTGGTGCGACCGGTGCGCGATATGTTCGCTGCGGTGTTCTTCGTCGCTGTGGGCATGTCGATCGATCCGCGGGTGATCGCCGAACAGTGGCAAGCCGTGCTCGCACTGAGTGCGGTAGTCATGTTTGGCAAGCCGCTGGCGGTGGCCCTGGGTGCGTTTGCCACCGGCTGCAACGTGCGCACCTCGGTGCGCACCGGAATGACGCTGTCGCAGATTGGTGAGTTCAGCTTCATCATCGCCGGGTTGGGCGTGGCGCTGAGTGCGCTGGATCCGCGCGCCTATCCGTTGGCGGTGTCGGTTTCGGCGATCACCGCACTGACTACGCCATGGATGATTAAGGCGGCCGGGCCGGTGTCGGCCTGGGTCGATGCCAAGCTGCCGCGATCGCTACAGACTTTCGCTGCGCTCTGGGGCAGCTGGATCGAAGAGTTGGGCAAGGCGCGCAGCAAGCCGGTCAGCGGCGGCTCGCGTATGCGCCGGCTGTGGCTGCTGATGTTCGTTGACGCAGCGCTACTGTGCATCCTGGTGGTGGTCGCCTCGCTCAGTGAGACTCGCTTGGTCGCCTGGCTGGAACAGAGCACGCCGCTGGCTATCGATGCGGCAACCTGGGGCGTCATGGCCGGCACCATGCTGATCGCTGCGCCGCTAATCCTGGGAATTTTCCGCCTCGCCGTGGCTTTGTCGCGGGAGCTGGCAACGATGGCTCTACCAAAGCTGGATAAGGGCGTGGACTTCGCCGACGCGCCTCGTCGCGCGCTGCTGCTCGGTCTACAAATCGCCATTCTGTTGCTGATCGGCATACCCTGCTTGGCGATCACTCAGCCGTTCTTGCCGGCCTTCGGTGGTGCTTGGGTGTTAGGACTAATCCTGTTAGTGATCGGCATCGCCTTCTGGCGCAGCACGGCCAATCTGCAGGGCCACGTGCGCGCCGGATCGCAGGCGATCTTAGAAACCCTGACCAAACGCGCACCGGGTGCCGGCGCCGGGTCAGAGGCGCATGCGCTGGAGCAGGTTAACGAGATGCTGCCTGGACTGGGTGAGCTGCATCAGGTGCCGGTGGATGAAACCAGCCCAGTCGTTGGGCGCACGCTGGCCGATCTCAACTTGCGCAGCCGCACCGGCGCCACCGTGCTGGTATTGCTGCGCGGTGAGGATTCGGTGCTGACACCGGATGGCCATCAGCTCATTGAGCTGCGAGATATCCTGGTCCTAGCCGGCTCCCATCGCGCCATTGAGTTGGCCACCGAGCTGATTGAGGGCACCGATCAGGTGCCGGCGGTTGCGCCAACTGAGTCAAACTGAACCGCGCCGAGATCCGGCTATCACTGCCAAATAACGGCGCACGGTTTGTTCCAGCCCCAAATACAGAGCGTCGTCAATCAGCGCGTGGCCGATCGAAACCTCGTCAATTTCTGGCACGCCAGTGAGCAGCGGGCCGAGGTTTTCCAAGTCCAAATCGTGACCCGCGTTGAGACCCAGTCCAGCCGCCAGTGCACCGTCGGCGGCACGCCGCATCTGCGTCACCGCCTGCGCCGTTGCGCCGGCCTTGCAGCGTTCGGCATAGGGGCCGGTATAAAGCTCCACGCGGTTGGCTCCGAGCTGCTTGGCTAGATCCCAGTCGTTGCTGTCCACATCCATAAACAGGCTGACCCGCATGCCCAGATCGCGCAGTTCGGCGATCAACGGCGCGACTCGTTCGCCGTCGCGACGCAAATTCCAGCCGTGGTCGGAGGTGAGCTGCGTATCGCCATCGGGGACCAGCGTGGCCTGCGCGGGACGGATTTCGCGCAACAGCTGCATGAATCCGCAGTAGCTCGTCGTCTCTCCGGCAAAGGGATTGCCCTCGATGTTGAATTCCACCGGGTAGCGACCGGCCAGTGCGTAGACGTCGTCGGGTCGAATATGGCGTAGGTCCGAGCGCGGATGCACAGTGATGCCCTGCGCGCCGGCGGCTACCGCGGTGTCGGCCGCGCGCAGCACGCTGGGTAGCTCGCCGCCGCGGCTATTTCGCAGCACGGCAATCTTGTTTACGTTGACGCTAAGTCGAGTCATCTGAAATCATCCTAGCAACCTCCGTTGGACGGGGTAGATTGTGCGCCGATTTCTATCACTGCGAAGGGGGGTACAGGGCAAGGCGCAATGAGACGGAATGGTTGTTCCATTGCAACGAGTTGCAACGCAGCCATGCGCCGCCAGAAGCGTGCCCAGGAAAGGTGGGTAACGCTTGCCCCGTAGCGCACTCACCCGATGGGTGAACGCATCCAGCGGCTCACTGCCCTAACCCGGATATTTCATGAACTCACGCGATGATCGCGCAGGACATTGATTGCCCAGTGGTTTTTCCGAAGGAGCGGTGTAGTGGTTCATACACCCGACTGAGAAAAAATCGCTGG
>QIMA01000056.1 GCA_003233535.1 Rhodanobacteraceae bacterium | reverse complement strand
TGACCTCGCGCGCCGATAGTCTGCGCACGCGCTTGGCATCGGTGGCGTTGGCCGTGGTGGCCTGCAACATGCGTCGAGTAAAGGGCGACGGCGAGGAGTGAGCCGATGAGCAGCCTAGCTTCAACCGATGACGGCCGGCAACCGGTCCTGCTGGCGATCAATGCCGGCTCTTCCAGCCTGAAATTCGCTTTATTTAAGGCGCCGGACTGCGAGCGCATGGCGCGCGGTCAGATTGAAGATATCCACGATCAGGCGCGGCTTAAGATTCGCGTTGGCGATCAATCTCAGCAGTTAGATCTGCAGCAAGCGCTGACTCAAGAGCAAGCGCTGAGCCGGGTTCTGGAATGGATCAGCGAACGTCACGTGCACATCGCTGCGGCGGTCCATCGCGTCGTCCACAGCGGCGGCCTATACACCAGCGCCGTCGCCGTGACCCCAGCGGTGATTGACAGCTTGACTGAGTTGGAGCCGCTCGCCCCGCTGCACCAGCCACACAATCTCGGCGCGCTGCGGCGGCTGGCCGAGATTGCGCCCGAACTGCCGCAGGTCGTTTGCTTCGATACCGCAATGCACAGCCGCTGGGATCAGCTTGCGCAGCGCTATCCACTGCCCAGCGCTATCTACGAACGCGGCTATCAACGCTACGGCTTCCACGGCCTGTCTTACGCCTACATTGCGGGACAGATGAAGGGGATTGACCCCGATGCGAAACGCGTGGTCGTCGCGCACTTGGGCAGCGGCGCCAGCCTGTGCGCACTGCGCGATGGACGCAGCATAGACTGCACCCTGGGCTACTCACCGTTGGGCGGAATACCCATGGCCACGCGCACCGGAGACCTGGATCCAGGATTAGTGATCGCTCTGGCTCGCGATTTGCCCGGCGGCATTGATGAGGTGGAGAATTTGGTCAGCCACCACGGCGGACTGGCCGGGTTGTCTGATCATGATGGAGACATGCGCGATCTGCTCGCCCGCGATGACGATGTAGCTGCCGCTGCGGTAGCGCACTACTGCCTGGCCATCGCCCGCGAGATCGCCGGCATGATAACCAAGCTAGGCGGTCTCGACGCCCTGGTTTTCACAGCCGGCGTGGGCGCGAACGCGGCGCCGGTACGTGCACAAATTTGCCAGCACTTGGCCTGGACTGGGCTAGCGCTCGATGCACAAACAAACCTCGACGGTGGAATCGCCATTCACGCCCCGTCATCAACCAGCCGGGTGTATCGATTGGGTACAGACGAGGAACAGCAAATGGCGAAGGAAGCCGCCGAGGTACTGGCTTGGTGAGGCTAAGCCTCAGCGTCCGCTGACCAACAAGCTCGCTCTCCTGCAGGGCAAGCATCTACAACAACACACCCGCGCTGGCCCTCAACTGCCTGCCATCTACTTGGCCGGCCTATCCAACAGATCTCGTGGCCGCAAACCGCCGGCCCACAGCGAGCCCATGTAAATCAGTCCGCCAATGCCGATCAGCGCGGCGATTCCGAGCAAGCGGATCAGCACGCTTTCTCCCTCGAAACTCAGCCAGTGCACCGAAGCCCACCACAGCCACAGCGCGAGCAACACGCCGGAAACTGCCAGCTGGATCCCATAGCGGCGCCAGCCCGGGCGAGGTATGAATGCGCCGCTGGCGCGCAGCCAGCGAAACAGCAGGCCGAAATTGAGCCATCCGGCTAGCGCGCTGGCCAGCGCCAAGCCCGCGTGCGGCGCGTGGTAATCGTTTAGGACCATGCTGCCGACGATAATGGCGTTCAAGACCACGTTGGCCAGCATGGCGATAATGCCGGCCTTGACCGGCGTCCGCGTGTCTTGCCGCGAGTAGAATCCGGGCGCGATCACTTTGATTAGGATGAAGGCCGGCAGCCCCAGAGCCAACGCTGATAAGGCCAACCCGGCCATGCGCACATCGGAACCGGCGAATTCTCGGTAGCCGAACAGCGTCCACATCAACGGCTCAGCCAACAGCAACAGCGACAGCGTGGCCGGCAAAGCGATGAAACTGGCCACGCGCATGGCCCAATCCAGAGCCGCCGAAAAGGCCTCCGGTTTGGATTCGCTGTGGTGTGCCGAAAGACTGGGCAAGATCACCGTGGAAAGCGCGACGCCAAATACGCCCAGCGGAAACTCCAGCAGACGTTCAGCGTAATACAGCCAGCTGACACTGCCGGCCATCAAGAACGAGGCTATCAGCGTGTCGAAGAGCAAATTCACCTGCGCCACGGAGGAGCCAAAAAGCGTCGGCACCATCAGCCGGAGAATCTTGCGCACGCCGTCGTGCGCCCAGCCCCAGCGTGGGCGCGGCAACAGCCCGAGTCGCGACAAGGCCGGAAGCTGCAGACCCAACTGCAGCAGCCCGCCGCACAGCACGCCCCAGGCCAAGGCCGCGATCGGCGGATTGAAGAAGCTCGCACCCAACACAGCGAAGCTAATCATCGCTAGATTAAGCAGCACCGGCGACAGCGCCGGCATTGCAAAGCGGCCGTGGCTGTTGAGTATGCCACCGGCAAATCCGGCCAATGAAATCAAGAAAATGTACGGGAAGGTGATGCGCAACATGTCCGCCGTCATGGCGAATTGCTCAGGCCTATCGATGTAGCCCGGGGCGAAGATAGTCACTAACGCGGGTGCGGCGAGAACGCCAACAGCGGTGACTACCAGAAGGATCGCGCCCAGCGTACCGGCCACGCGATCATTCAGATCGCGCAGTGCCTGGATGTCTCCTCGCGCCTTGTATTCGGCCAAAACAGGTACGAAAGCCAGGGCGAAGGAGCCTTCGGCGAACAACCGACGAAGGAAATTGGGGATCCGGAAAGCGACGAAGAACGCGTCTGTTTCGGCTGATGCGCCAAAGCGTTGCGCCACCACCGCATCGCGAACGAATCCGAGCACCCGCGACAACATGGTCATACTGCTGACGATGGCGGTCGATCGAATCAGTTTCATGCAGGCCTTAGATCCACGTAAGGGCGACTGGCTCCATCACTCGAGCGCAGGGGTTGGCCGCGAGTCTACTCGGAGTGACAATGGCATTGCGCGGGCAAACCAGCCCGGAGTTACATGAGATTCGTCGCGAGGGCGTCGCCCGCTATTGATAACGGATGGGGGGTCTTGTGGTGCGGTCCGCTTGCCTGGAGAGCGGCGCAGGCGGGTGAGCTGCGTAGCGGTAGTTTCCTACGGCTAGCCGATCGCGCCACGGCGCGCCCATTATCAAGGGGTGAACGGGCGGCGGCCGCAGCAGAAGGCATGAAACTCCGGGCTAAACCACGAAAGAACAGGCTAGTAGTCGCACCTACTCGTCGAAAACCGCTTGACGATCTGCGATTTCGTGACCATACTCCGCGGTCTTTTTAGCTCGCTCGTATACAACCGGAGTCATTAGTGGCCAACATCCTTTCCGCAAAGAAGCGCGCCAAGCAAGCCGTCAAGCGTCGCGCCCAGAACATGAGCGTGCGCAGCATGGTCCGCACCGCGATCAAGAACGTCCTCAAGGCGATTGAGTCTGGCGATAAGCCGGCCGCCCAGGAGGCCTACAAGACCGTCGTGCCGATTATTGATCGAATCGCTGCGCGCGGCACGATTGCCAAGAACAAGGCTGCTCGTCATAAGAGCCGCCTGAGCGCACACATCAAGGCCATGGGCGCCGCCGCCTAAACAGCGGTTCGCTTCCGAATCGGGTTCGCCCGATGGCTACAGCGTTCGACGAAGACCGGCAGGCCGCGCGCCTTCGCCGGTTTTTGCGTTTGTGCGCAGCAACCGGAACGCACGGAAAGCAGACGGTTCAGCTATTCGGGGAGCCGGTCTTCCCAAGGCAGGGCGCCCTCGGTTGCGGCCGCCTGATCGAGTTCAGCCTCTTCACGCAGGCGTCGCGACTGCTCCATCGCCTCCATCGCGGCATAGCGCAATTGGTCCAAGCCTAGCCGGGCGACGGCCGAAATAACGAAGTGTGGGCCTGTCCATTCCAGCG
>QIMA01000138.1 GCA_003233535.1 Rhodanobacteraceae bacterium | reverse complement strand
TCCGCAGCGTCCTCGCTCAATGCCGCGCCACCCGACTACGACTTCTGGCTGACTCGGCTGATGTACGACTCGGGCAATTGGAATGTGGATGAGCGGATGCCGGCCAACATATTGACCTCGCTGATCGATTACACCGACCTGCGTGTGGATCCGAACGAGCGAGTGCTGGCCTTAGCCGATCCCGAAATGCTGAGTGCGCCGTTTTGCTATCTGTCCGGGCACAAATTGGTCGAGTTCAATCGCGATGAGCGACGTAACTTCGAAACCTACGTGCGCAACGGCGGTTTCGTTTTCGTCGACGACTGCAATCACGACATTGATGGCCTCTTCGCGCGCTCGTTTGAGGCGGAAATGGCGCAGATTTTCGGCTCCAAGTCGTTGCGCAAGCTACCCAAGCGCCATCCGCTGTACAGCAGCTTCTTCGAATTCGACGGACCGCCGGCGACGATGATGGAGCTCAACGGCTGGGGCGATGACTTGGTTCACGACTATCTCAAGGGCATCGAGATCGACGGCCGCTTGGGCGTGCTCTACAGCAACAAAGACTACGGCTGCGAGTGGGACTACGACTGGCGCAACAAGCGCTGGCTGGCCGAGGACAACACCAAGTTCTCAGTGAACATTGTGGTTTATGCGTTGAGCTCTTGAGAGCAGTACCAGTAGCCAGTTCCAGTGGCCAGTTAGGCGCCAAAATGGCGCGCCTTCGGTGCAGGCTGGCAGTTGGGCGAATGCCGTGGAACAAGTAGGGCCCGTTCGTGTGGCCCGAAATAGTGACATTGTGAGGCTGCTCTAGCTTTGCTTGCTTTTACTGGCTACTGGCACTGGTCACTGGTACTTGTCCAAAGGATCGAAATGACTTCACAACCCAACGAGATTGAAATTGAATCGAAGCTGGCGCGACTGGAAAACCTACGCTCAGCCATCGGACAAGCCGTAGTTGGCCAGGCTGAGGTCGTTGAGCAACTGCTGATCGGCCTGCTTGCCGGTGGCCACTGCATGCTCGAGGGCGTGCCGGGTTTAGGTAAGACCTTGCTTGTGCGGACTTTGGGTCAAGCGCTGGATTTGGACTTTCGGCGCATTCAATTCACGCCGGATCTGATGCCTAGCGACATCATTGGCACTGAGATTCTGGAAGAGGACCACGGCACCGGCAAACGCGTGTTTAAGTTTCAGCAGGGGCCAGTTTTCACCAATTTGTTGCTCGCCGACGAGCTCAATCGCACGCCGCCCAAGACTCAGGCGGCGCTGCTAGAGGCGATGCAGGAGCAGACGGTGAGCTACGCCGGAGTGACGCACCAGCTGCCACAGCCGTTTTTCGTGCTGGCGACGCAAAACCCGCTAGAGCAGGCGGGTACGTATCCGTTGCCGGAAGCGCAGCTGGATCGCTTCTTACTGCACGTCAATGTGCAGTATCCGAGCGCCGAGGAAGAGCAATCGATCCTCGAACAGACCACCGGCAGCCATCGCGCCGAAGTGCCGCAGGTGATGAACGCCAGTGACGTGTTGGAACTGCGATCGCTGTCGCGGCAGGTGCATATGGGCGGCGATCTCATGGCCTGGATTAATGCCCTGGTTCGCGCCAGTCGCCCCGGAGATGGCGCGTTGGAGGAGGTCAATCGCTGGGTGCGTTGGGGCGCAGGGCCGCGCGCGGGACAGGCGCTGGTGCTGTGTTCTAAAGCTCGCGCGCTGCTGCACGGCCGGCTGGCAGCTACCCGCGAAGACGTACAGGCGCTGGCCGCACCGGTGCTGCGTCATCGGCTATTGCTGTCTTTCGCCGCAGAAGCGGAGCAGCGGCGCACCGATGAGGTGGTGGCGGCACTGCTCGCCGGCGTGCCGTTTCCCGGCTGATTCGAGCCGTGGACCTCATACCCACTGATTTACGGCCACACCTTAAGCGGCTGCGCTTGAATACGCGGATCAGTGCGCAAACACACGGCTTCGGACTGCAGACTAGCCACAATCGTGGTAGCGGGCTGGAGTTCGCCCAGTATCGAGCCTACGAGCCCGGCGACGAGCCACGCATGATCGATTGGAAACTCTACGCGCGCTCTGACCGGCACTACGTGCGTGAGGCTGAGCGTGATAGTGCGCTGCGGGTCTGGGTAGTCATCGACACCAGCGCCTCGATGGGGCAAGCCGATCGCAGCAACGCCGACTACTCGCGTTTGCAGGCCGCCAAGATCTTGGCGGCCGCACTATGCGAGGTGGCGCTGCGTCAGGGCGATCGATTCGGATTGATGTTGCTCGGTGACGGCAAGCTGCAGCTCACGCCTGCCAATAGTGGTATTCGCCAGCGCAACCGCTGCTTGATGGTGCTCAACGAGATGCAGGCCAAAGGGCAGTGGCCGTCCGGTGAGTCTCTAGAACCGATCTGGTCGTACACGGCGGCGCACGACTTGTTAATTGTTCTGAGCGACGATTTTGACCTCGCCGGCGTCGAACTGATGGAGCGTTTGGCCGGTGGTGGGCGTGAAGTCCAGAATATTCAGCTGCTGTGTGCCGAAGAGCGCGATTTCCCGTTCACGCAGGGCCACCGCTTTATTGATCCGGAAACCGGTGACGAGCTGTTGACCGACGGTCCAGCAGCGCGGTCGGCATTCTTGGCTGAATTCGGCAAAGCGCTCGATGCGCTCAAAGTGCGCTTGAGTGGCAGCGGTATAGCTCATGTGCGGCACTATCTCGATCAGCCTTCGCTAGCTCCGCTGCTCGCGCTGTTCTCCGCCGCACGGCGTGGAGGTAGACGTTGAGTTTGCTTTGGCCCGCAGGGCTCTTCGGACTGTTTGGTCTGTTGGTACCGCTACTGGTGCATTTACAGCGCCAGATTCAGCGCACGCCGGTGCGGTTCGCTGCACTGCGCTGGCTGTCGGCCGCCGCTAGACCGCGCCAACGTTTGCGATTGCAGCAGTGGCCGCTGCTGTTAGCGCGCATGGCTCTGGTGATCGTGGCCACGCTGCTGCTGGCTCAGCCGCTTTGGTTCGGCGCGGATCAGACGCGTCGCTGGGTGCTGGTCCATCCGCAGCTGGAGCGGCCAATAATCGATGTCGCCGACGCGGATGTGCAGTATCGCTGGCTCGCACCGGGATTTGCGCCAACGGAGCAGCCCGCGCCCGCAGGTCCTTGGCCAGTGGCGAGCCTGATCCGCGAGTTTGATGCCGAGCTGCCGGTGAACGTTGAACTGGAAGTGCGCCTGCCGGAGGAGGTAGACGGACTGGATGGCGAGCGCATGGCGCTGAGTCGTGAGCTGACGGTTTCGGTGGTTGATGCGGAGCTCCCCAAGGCCGTAAGCGCTCGCGAAAAGAGCGACATTTGGTCGGTACGCAGCGACAGTTCCGAGCATCCCGCGCTGCGCTATATCAATGCCGCGACTGCGGCCTTGTCAACGGACGGTGATGCTATTGCGGGCGCCGAGGTTGCCACGATCAAGGTTGATCAGGACGGCACCGCCAGTCCACCTCTGCCCGCTGCTCGCGCACTCATATGGCTCAGCGATGCTGCGCCTACGGATCAGCCGACGGTGGATCAGTGGCTCCGACGTGGCGGCGTAGCGCTGTGGTTGTCGAGTGCGGCTGCGCCTGCCGCCGATCGATCATTTCCCTATTGGCGCAGCGTTGACGGTGTCCGCGCAGTCCGCGCCCAGCGGCACGGCGCAGGCTGGTTACTGCAGCCGAACAGCGTGCTTCGTGCAGCCGATTTCCCGGAACTGCTGGAACCCGATTTCCCACGTTTGTTGCACAGCTGGCTGGATCCAGCGCCGAGGCGCCCGGGGCGTGCTCTCGCCAGCGATCTGCAGCCGCGGATCATCGACGCTGAACCGATCGTTCGTGGTCAGGCTTTGGATCCAGTGCTGCTTAGCCTGCTGCTTGCGCTATTGCTTACTGAACGCGCCGTGGCGGCGCTAGCGTTAAGGTCCAAACCGTGACCGCGCTCGGCTTGCTACACGGTCGCTTGAACGCTGCGCGTAGGCGCCGACTGCT
>QIMA01000269.1 GCA_003233535.1 Rhodanobacteraceae bacterium | reverse complement strand
AGTCCGGGCTCGAGAACTTCGATCGAGGGTTGGCCCAGACCATTATTTGGCGGCAGGTCGCTGCGCTAAAATATCGAAGCCAGCTGCGCACGCGCAAAGGGCCGGTGCGTTCGCGCACCGACCCCTGATTGGAAAAACGTCGCAGCTATTAAGGCATTTGCGCCTTGAAGTAGCTAATCATATCCAGCACTTCGGGCGTCACCCGGCGAATGCCGTTGACGTATGAGCTGTTGAACGAGCAGACCGTGCAGCTTTGCGTGCTCACCACGCCGAACACGACTTTGCCGCGACCGTTGTAAGCGTCGGTGTAGATCGCCGAGCCGGAGTGACCGCGGCTAAGGTCGCAGTTGGTGTTGAAGCGCGAGGCCCAGCCGTCGTCGCCGGTGGTGTAGAACGAACCGATTTCACAGGGCTCTTGATCTTGATAGGCCCAACCCTGCAGGTTGTTGTTCAGGCGGCACTCCATCGGCGCTTCGACGAAGCCGCAGGCGGGATAGCCACGGTTGTAGCACTGACCGCCTAAGTAGCCCGGTCCAAACGGTACCTTGTCGCAATAGTCGCGCAGCGTACCCTGAGAACGAGCGGCGTAGCCCATCCAGCCGGTCTGCGAGCCAGGCGAGCCGTTGAGGACCATCATCCCGTAGTCGTACTTGTAGTTACCGCTGGTTCGCCAGGCCGCCGGGGTGAAGTACCACGTGCCGGTTTGCTCACCGTAGGGCTCGCAGCTGGCGTTGTTACAGCTGCCTTCGCGGCCCGGGCGGAAGCGACCACCCAGGGTCCATCGGTTGCTGGCGGTGTTATACAAACAGTGGGCGGCGGTCAGGACATGGCGTCGACCAACCAGCGTGCCCGAGCAACCCGAGTTCAATCCGCCACCGATCTGGCCCATGGCGCGGAAGGGGTAGCTGGTGTTGTTGAAGCGCCGAGTGCGCGTATCTAAGCCATTGCTGATGCCTTTGGCTGCGTCTGCGTCTGCGTCAAAATCAGGGCTGGCGTTGAAATCGGCCGACTGTTTGTCGCTACCCTCATTGCCTAAGTGGTAGCCCGACTGGGTGGCGAGTTGGCGCAAGCCCTTGGCCGTATCGACCGGCAACTCCACCAGATACTCATCGCCGGTTTGCAAATTCACCGCGACCCACTGGCGTAAATCGCCCGGCTGGATCTTCTTGGCCAGATCATTCACGTCGGTGCGCTGGTGCTGTTCGTCCTGCAGCTTGGAACCAGCGGCGGGCTGATCTTCACCCTGAAAATAGGCCTTGCCCAAGTACTGCCAGCGTACGTCGATGGTGGATTTTTGCGTCACCAGCTCGCTCCCGAATGCGCGCTGTAGGTCCAGCGGCTGATAGCTGTTTTCTGGCCGTATTTCGTCGGCAGCTAGGCAGCTGACACTCAACGCAGCACCGCTAAGTAAGCTGAGGATTAGTTTTATACCTTTGTTTCTCATGACTTTATTCCTGTTCGTCGTTAAGGGCGGGCGAATGATTCAGGTTACCGAGCCGAGATTGGCGGGGTGTGTTTCATTCACCACTGTTTGCGCTAACGTAGGAAGGAGGGTCGATCCGACAACGGCGGCTGCCAAAGCAGCTAAGAACTGCTTAGGAGTTGGCAGTTCGGGCAGTTTCCAGGGTTTTGGCGCTGGGTGCCTGGAAGGTGTTTCGATCCGCATCATTCGCCGTTGAAATTGTTGATATCAACGTTTGCTGCCTCGGCGCCGTGGACCTGCGCGACCCACAGCGCAATGCCGATGGAGAGCGCGTGAAGTTTATGAAACATCCGGGCTAGGTCGCTGCGCGCCGTCGGTCGCGAAACTGCTGCCGAGCCGAATGCCGCGAGCTCGCGACCGATTGAGGTCGAAGCTGATCCTGCAGGTTGCACCAGCTGCCGCCGCTGATTCCGGCGCTTATCGGCAACCACATCACGCTTTGATCTCTCGCCGCCCGATCAGTGGCCCGTAGTCACACTTAGTTACGTAACCCATAGTAAGCGCCCAACAGCCGGTCGACGGCCAATCGTGGGTTGCTTGCGGCCGCGATTGCGTGACTGCGGACCGCGGCCACAACGTAAAACGCTGGAGGTTGCTGTGGGTATCAATATTTTGGATGACCAGGTCGTCAAGCTGTTCAATGACGCGCCGACTTGGTTTCGCAATTCGGCATACGGGTTGCTGGTGGTTGTGGCGAGCGCTTATTTCTTGATTCCGACCGAGATCGGCGGTGTCGTTGATGAAATCGACGCCGCCGGCGAGCGCCGGTCTGCTAGCAACTTGATGGTCAGCGCGGTTCGCGGATCGGTGCGTTATTACGTCAACGCGACCAACGATGGCACTTGGCGAATGCTCTCGCCGAGCCGCTTTCCGGGCACACACGAAATTGACTTTCGTTCCAACCGTACGCCGCTGCAGGTGATTGGCACGATTTCCACCTGCTACCGAGACTTTCTCCCTGGCACCACTATTCGCGTGAATTACGCACCCGAAGCGAGCGGCTACCCGATCGTTCGTGTCGACCAGAACTGTGAGATGAACGCGAGCGATAGCGTCGTAGCTAACGCCGAGACGGCGCTGAGCTTTTCGGTCATTAGTGCAGCCGTTGCCCAGCGCGCAGCAGCGGATCTGGATCTACGCCAGATCAATCGTCGCTTGGAAACGGTCAGCAATCGGCCCGAGCCCGCTTTGGACGGCCATGTGCAGACGGAGCTTCGCGCTATCGGCATCGATCAGGAGGATTTCGTGCAAGCGCAAGCTAGTGATCGTCCGCGTGACTACTTGGAGCGAGCTGCGGTGCTCAAATCTGTGTCTGGCGCAGCGAGCGTGTTTCTTTACGCGGGATCGGTCGATGCCCAAGGCGACTGGAACGATCAGAAGATTTCGCGGATCCGCGGCGAGATGAAGGGCTCCCTAAGCAACGGCGACGTGGTCCGTGCGGATTCGCCGATCTACCTGCGTCAGGACTACATCCGCGGGACCGTTTTTGGCTGGAAGAACGCCAAAAAATTGGGCCAAGCCAACCCGGGGGACACCTTTGTAATCCGCGACTCCAGACTAATCGGCAACCACGTCTGGGTGGAAGCAGTCGCGGTGGATATCGACGACTAATGCGTTGTCCGTCTCTAACCCGGAGTTTCATGAACTCGCGCGATGCTCGCGCAGGACATTGGTAGGCCAGTGGTTTTTCTGCAGGAGCGCCGGTGGTTTTTCAAAGAGGGGTGGTTCATACACCCGACTGAGGAAAAGTCGCTGGGCGATCAAGGGCCTAGCGAGGGCGCGTGAAGTTTATGAAACATCCGGGTTAACTTACGACTGCATACGGGAGATCGAAACATGGCGATTGTGATTCTTCACGGCTGGAGTGACGACTACAAGTCTTTCAGGGATCTCAAGCAGGTCATCGACAGCGAACTGGGCGCAGCACCCGTCGATATCCGTTTGGCGGACTGGTGATTGCCAACGATCGATTAAGCCACTATTTCAGCCCCCAGCGCACGCTGATATTGCGCATTGTGGTTCCGCGCTTCCAGGCTGCGCGGGTGTTCGAGATGAAGTGACTTATCGGTCATCGAGATGGTTGGCTGCAACCAGCCCGGAGTTTCATGAGATTCGTTGCGAGGGTGACGCCTGTTTTCAATAACAGATGGGGGTGACGTGGTGCGGTCCACTTGCCTGGAGAGCGGCGCAGGCGTGCGAGCCGCGTAGCGGTGGTTTTCTACGGCTAGCCGGTCGTAGGGAGCAGATCGCGTCACGGCGCGCCCAGCTTCCATTTGAGAACGGGGGCGACCGCAGCAGTATGTTCATGCGCATAGCCGAACTGCTCCAGTGCAGTTCCAGGTTCACTTACCAGTTTGCGCACAAAAAAATTCTCCAAACAAATCAGCAACTACCACCGAAAGGTTCCCGGGGCACCGATTTGTCCCCGGTTTTTTTCGGCGCGGATGCTCTCAACAATGGTGATCACAGGGAGACCCCAGAAGCGTCGATTCCC
>QIMA01000026.1 GCA_003233535.1 Rhodanobacteraceae bacterium | reverse complement strand
GCTCGCACTCTCCCAACTGCTGCGTGACCCAGAGTTATCGGCGCTCCTAGTCGAGCTTGATCAGCGTCGCTATGCACCTGATGCCGGCAATTGGGATGGCAGCGGTTTGCGCAAGCGGATGGGCCAGATCGCGCCGCAGCCTGCATCAATCGACCAGACTAACGGCGACGCGCTGCCCGCGCTGTATGCAGGGTTGGTCCGATAGTGTTTGCGCCGCGGCGCAACTTTACTTTCCCAGACACAAGTTGATTCAGTTTCTGCTGGACTGGGTCTCAGAGCACATAGTCAGAGCTAGCGCGGCAAGGAGCAACGTCGTGTTAGTACCACGTAAGCTAGCTCGAACCTTTAGCCACTCCAAGGACAATGTCGCGCTTGCGCCAGTCCTCGAGCATGCCCAACCCCGCCTTTACGAACACATCGACATCCGGTGCTCCGGTCGCTTCAGCAAGCGTCTGCAGATGGGTGCGACCGCTATGACCGGGCTGTTCAGCGACGTTGGCGATCAGCTGCGCCGCCAGCGGGTTGAGCTTGAGGAAGCGCACCTGGTCTTCGCGATCTCGCCAGACAACCAAAAAGGTTGGTTCCGCTGGAGGCTCTGCTGGCGTGTAGTTGTCGCTTAGCTGTTCTACCGGAAAGTGGTAGGCCAGGCGCCACGCGACCGGCGACACCACGGGAACGCCGTCTAACAGATCACCGTCACGCTGATGGGCAACGTCGTCTATGTCCTCGGCAGAAATCGCCAAGGCCAACTCCACCCACTCGTAGTGCATGAGCTCGTAAAGAAACGGCCAGCGCTCAGACCAGGCATCCGGATTTTCCTCGATGTAGCGCAGCATTTCGCGCGCAATCTCAGGGAAATACGGCGTGCGGCTTTGGTGTTCGGCGTAGAAACGTCGCACCAGACGCGAGAAATCCTGATCGCCCAGAATCTTCGCCGCGACCGGAAAGTTGCCGCTCAGCAAACTGCGCACGTTGCCGATAAATAGCCGACGGTAAATCTGCAAGCGCCGGTCTTCGATTCCCTCAGGCGCGGGAAACTGAGACGGATCGCGCAGGTGCGCGGCCAAGGAGCGAGCCAGCTCTTCGGAGCGATTCATACTCGACTAGCGACCAGAGCTGCGCGCGGCAGGCCGGTCCAAATAGGGCTTCTGTACAACCTGCACCCGCTCCAACTCTTGCAGCAACTCGGGCAGCGGCGGAATATTAAAATCCCGCTCCAGCAGCGTCGGGCGGGTGCCGATCTTGCTGTAGGTGTAGTCCAACAGCTCCAGCACTGGGTCAATCATGTCGGCACCGTGAGTGTCGACGATTAGATCGGCATCTTCGTTGTCGTGGCCGGCAACGTGGATATAGGCCACCCGATCTGCGGGCAGGCCGTCGATGTATGTCCGCGGGTCATAGCGATGATTAACTGAATTGACGTAGACGTTATTGACGTCCAACAGCATCAAACAATCAGCACGCTCTAAGACCGCGTTTACGAACTCCAATTCTGTGATGTCGGTAGCCAGCGGCGCGTAGTAGGAGGAGTTCTCCACCGCCATGCGCTGTCCCAACAGATCTTGCGTACGACGAACGCGCGAGGCGACGTGCTCCACCGCATCTTCGGTGAAGGGAATCGGCATTAAGTCGTACAAGTGTGCGTCATCAGTGCAGGCACTGAGGTGTTCGCTATAGATAAGCGCGCTGTGAGTCGCCATAAACTGCTTGATACGGCTGATCAGCAGCTCATCAAGCGAATTGGGTCCACCCAGCGACAGCGACAGCCCGTGGCAGATCAGCGGAAAGCGTTCCGTAATTCGCCGCAGTTGTCGCCCAAACGCTCCACCTAAGCCGATCCAGTTCTCGGGTGCCACTTCGAAGAAATCGAGGTGATCGGCCAGGTCGGCCTGGGCCTCCACAGAGCGCAACAACTGCCCCCTACGTAGGCCCAGGCCTGAGCCTAGACGGGAAAATTCCGTAAGGCTTTGCATGGCTAGCAAAAGCTAACGATGTTGATCAATGCAGGCTGCTTAGCCGCCGCACTTACCTTCACCGCACTTGCCTTCTTTGCCCTTGTCTTCGCCACAGCTACCTTCCTTGCCCTTATCTTCGCCGCAGCTACCTTCCTTGCCCTTATCTTCGCCGCAGCTACCTTCCTTGCCCTTATCTTCGCCGCACTTGCCTTCCTTACCCTTATCCTCGCCGCACTTACCTTCGCCGCACTTGCCTTCACCAACTTGCTGGTAGCCGGCCTGCATCTCGTCGGCAGCAAACGGGGTGGCGGAAGTAGCGTAGGCAGACATGGCAACAGTGCCCAGTAGAGCGGCGCCCATGGCAATGGTCAGCGGCTTGACAATCTTCGACATGCTCTCTCTCCTCGTTTCACAAAACAGGACCTCCTCATGGAGTGTCCCTTAGGCGCCATTGGATGGCGTTTAACAACCGCGTGGCTTGCGGTCAGAGTCGAAAGATACCGCCGGTAGCCGATGGCAACAAGTCGATCTGATCATCCACCCTCAAATAGACCGGCAGGGCTGCGATCCGCTTTCACCCTAGGCGCACCCACCATTCAGAGTTCCTAAACGGATTCGGCGCCCAGTACATCGGCGTTTGGGTCCGCTAGCTCCCCGCGGCGAATGCGGCGACGGCCCTCCTTACACAAATCAGTGACGGGACATTGCTCGCATAGGGGTTTGCGGGCTTTACAGATATAGCGACCGTGCAGAATCAACCAGTGGTGCGCGTTGAGCAAGAATCGCTCCGGCACCCGTTTGAGCAGCCCACGCTCAACGATCAACGGCGTTTTTCCTGGCGCCAATCCAGTGCGGTTAGAAACGCGCAAGATGTGCGTATCGACGGCCATCGTCGGCTCGCCGAATGCGGTATTGAGGATCACATTCGCGGTCTTTCGGCCAACGCCAGGCAGAGCTTCCAGCGCTTCGCGCTTTCTAGGCACCTCGCCTACGGGCTGGTCGAGCAAGAGTTGGCAAGTCCGCAGCAGATGCTTGGCCTTGCTGCGAAATAGCCCCAATGACTGCAGATAGCCTTCAATTTGCTCCAGTCCCAGCGCATGAATTTTTGCCGGCGTGTTCGCTACCGGAAACAGCCGCCGAGTGACCTTGTTCACACCGACATCGGTCGATTGTGCCGACAGCATTACCGCAACCAGCAATTCGAACGGCGTCTGCCACACGAGCTCGGTTTTGGGTTCAGGCTCTAGCGCGGCCAATCGAGTGAAGAATTCTTTACGATCTGCAGTTTTCATAACCGCCCAGGTACGTATCCAACGGCGCAGCTTAGCCGGATCGGCTACGCGACTAAACTGTGCAGGATAAGCGTCGCCGATCACGGCCTGATAAGCTCCACCGCTCATTTTTTGTCACCACTAGGAGTTCCCATGCTGCACGCGATCATCGAGACCCCGCGCGGGTCCCTCAAAATCGAACTGTTTGCCGACAAGACCCCGCTGACCGTCGCCAATTTCGCCAATCTGGCGCGACGTGGCTTTTACGATGGTCTCCAATTTCACCGGGTGCTGGCGGACTTCATGGTGCAGGGCGGCTGCCCGGAAGGTTCGGGGCGCGGCGGCCCGGGCTATCGCTTTGAAGACGAGTGCGTTGCCGACCTGCGCCACGATCGTCCGGGCATTCTATCGATGGCCAATGCAGGCCCGGGCACCAACGGCAGTCAGTTCTTCATTACCCACGTGCCTACGCCGTGGTTGGACGGCAAGCACACGGTCTTCGGTGCCGTAGTTGGTGACGGGCAAAGCATCGTCGACGCGTTGTGTCAGGAAGATGCGATCACCAGCATCAAGCTAGAAGGCGACGTCGACGCGGCGCTAGAAGCTAAGGCAGATCGCGTCCAACAGTGGAACGCCGCGCTCGACCAGAACTAGCCCGGAGTTTCGTGAACTCGCGCGATGCTCGCGCAGGACATTGATTGCCCAGTGGTTTTTCACAGTGTTTTTTCAAGAAAGGGAGCGGTGTAGTGGTTCATAC
>QIMA01000205.1 GCA_003233535.1 Rhodanobacteraceae bacterium | reverse complement strand
CGATGCGGAACATCGCCGATTCACTCTGGATGCGCGTGATCGGAAGGGCGGTTCGGCCCTTGGTGCCGCCTTTGGAATAGGCCTCGTTGGCGTTGGGGAAGCTTGGGTGGCGGAGCAAAACGTCCGATTCGTCCATTGCCGACTCAACCGAACCGCTTACGCTACTAGGGACAATATTGTCCTCTAGATAGGCTTGGTACAGCCGCGCAACGGCGCGGGGTGTTGCTGAATTGATGCCTGAATCATGAAACCGCTCATGCCCCACAATCATGTTGGCGTTGGGAATCGGGTTGGGATCAAAGTGATCCGCCAAGTCCCCCCAAGTGTCGTTGCCCTCGGAGAAGAACCAGACGTTAGCTTGCGGATCGGACGTGCGAAAACGCGCTTCCATCGCCCACGGTGGTGCCAGGAAAAGGGAATTGGAGCTGAGGAAGTTTCTCGATGTACCACGCTGAAGAATATGCCGGTCGACGCCGTGAATGCTCACCAACGGACCCCAGCCTTGGCCCACACCCGGTATCCCAGCAAGCCACTCGGTCACATTGTTAGTTAGCACGCCCACGCCATGCAGCGGATGGTCGACGAGTATTGAGGTGGAGGCATTGTCCGACACACCCATCATGAAGCCCGAATAGGTGCCTAAGTTGTAAGTGTCGCCGAACTCGCTTACTCCCAGTGCTGCCCCATTGCCGTTGTACCAATTCATTCTATCGTCACTGCTTTCAGTAAAGCGGACATTGGAAAAACGGCTGCGATCACCGGCAGCAATAGCTGCCCAAAGACGGAAGTGCACCGCTGTTTTCATAGTCGAAGCCAGCGGGAATGACTCGTCCATCGCCGAGCCAACGCTGGCGCCGGTAGTCAGATTGCGCGCGTACAAACCTACGGCGTTACTGCGGACACCCGTTTCGAAGGCGCTGATCTGTGCGGCTAGACCCGGATTGAGCGCAATCAAATTGCTCTCGTCTACAATCGGCGCTACCTGACGCAATGTCTTCGCATCCTCACCCCAAACGGCATCAAATGTTGCGGTGCCGGGCCGCGGGTCTAGATCAATCAGAAAGGTGTCGCCATCGGCGGTGCCGTTTTGCAAGGTGTTTAAAGTGGACTGGTTAATTCCGCGCGACACGCGCCAGGTAGCGCCGGGGACCATAGCCAGAAGTATCGCGTAACGAATCTCCCCGTGAACGTCGCTGGTGTAGCGTTCGATGTCGAGCACGCGGGCCGACAGTGGATTCAAGATGTCGCTGAACTCTGTCGCGCGCAGATCGTAGATGACCGCTGTTTTCGGCTGGTTCGGATGGCGTACCCAAACCCCGCTGAAGATCGTGGCGCCTGAGGAGTTGTTGGGTCCAATCTCAATGTCGATTAGCTGGTAGCCGTCGCGAGAGTGATTGGCGAGCAAATCTCGAAATGCGGACTCGCTGCGCCGAGTGCGAATATCGTGGTCGTAGTCATCACCGTCCTGGAGGAACAGCCCGTTGAATCGATAGGCACCGTTGCGCACGTTGACTTCAATGTCTAAGAAGCGGCCGTTGCGGTTGGCCATATCGGTTAGCCATGCGTTGTACTGCGGTTGAGTTGCTTCGAAGAGCGGAAATACTAAGCCATTGACCGGCTTCCAGACCCCGGTGAAAATGTTCGCGGCGCCGTTGTATAGCATCTCGATGTCCACCATCTGCCGGCCCAAACCGAGCTGGGTGCTGAATTCCGCATCCAGTGTGGAGCGCGTCATGCCGATGCGGTAGTGGCTTTCGGTGGCACCACTTAAGCTGCTGGGCTCTTCGTTGCCCCAGCTTTGTTCGGGTTCCGGGGCGGCCCCCAGCGCGAGACTGCTTAAAGCGAGGAGTAGCGCTTTGCTGAACATGTGTGAGGCTCCTGTTGCTAGTTCGATTCGAAATCGGTGGCGAAAATGACGTCGATGAAGGCGCTGTACTCGCCCTCGAATGCGCCGATGTCCCAGGCTGCGCCAAGCGGCCGGGCGACGCTGTCGAGGTCAAACACTGGGCCATTGCCGCAGCTGTCGACGCCTGCTGATGCCGGTCCGTAGTGGTAGTCACCGCGTACGTTCGTAGTCAGGATTGGGGCCATTGAGAGGCCGGCCAAAGAGTTGTCTTGGCTGTTATTGCAGTTGCCGCTGAGAGCAACGTTGGCCGTAGTCGATACGCCGCCAGTGTTGGCCCAAACCAGCGTGCGGTCGATTTGCGCCAGGATGCTGCCCTCTAAGTCGATAGCAGTGTCGAGGTTGTTGACGAAGCTAGAGTCGCTGATGGTCAGGTTGCCGCCCACCTGCATCTGCAGGCCCTGGCTGCTGTTGTCGGCGATTAGTGATTGTCGGATGACAATATTGTCGGCCCCAAACGTCCAAATGCCGGCTCCGTCGTCAGCCTGATTGCTGCGGATGGCGGCACCCTGAATGCGCAAGCTTGCGTCCGCGACGATGCGGGCTGCGCCGCCGCTATCGCCCGCGCTGTTGCCGATCATTTCAGCGCAGTAGCGATTGGCGGCGAGAGTGGCGGGCACACAGTCTGGGGCCGCATCGGTGATGTCATCGTTGGCTAGGTCGGCCTGCAGAAAGACGCTGCGCCCGGAGCTGAATATTCCGCCGCCGTCGTCGACGGCGCCGTTTCCGTTAATCCGGGAATTGATCAGCCGAACCTGTGCGTTGGGAACTAGATCGGCGATCAAATACAGGCCGCCGCCGTCATCACCGGCGTTATTGCCCATGCCAGCGGCGCCGATTTCGATCCAAGCCAGGGTGGCCGAAAGGTCGCGCAGATAGAGACCTCCGCCGTCGCCGCCTGCCGTGTTGGCAATCACTTGAGTCGCAATCTGGGCTGTGCTGCCGGCAATGTTCAACAGCGTGCCGCGTTGAGCCCAGTAGCCACCGCCGTTGCCCGACGCCATGTTGAGGGCAATCTCGGTGCCTACGTGCAGCTCGGTATAGGTGTCTTCGGCCCATATGCCAGCGCCGTTGGTACCGGCGCTATTGGCCGATACTCGACAGCTAGGCATGCAACCGTTGTTCGCGTCGCCGATGTATAGCGAGCTGCCAGCGCCCTGCAGGCGCAGTCCACCGCCCTCGTCGGTTGCTTGATTGTTGCTGACGGTGGTGGCCGTCGCGATGGCGTCTATCAGCGCGCTGTTGAGGTGCAGCGCCGCATTGGTAGCGGCGATGCCGGCGCCAGCTCGTGCCAAGTTGTTGCTAACCGACGTGCCGAGCAGATCCACGGAGCCACCACCGGCTAGGGCGATTCCGCCGCCGGTCGCCGTTGCGCTGTTGCCTAGAATCCGTGCGCCGAGCAACTCCAACTCGCAGTTGCCAGCCTCTACGGCGATACCGCCACCGGTGTTGCTCGCTTGGTTTTGGCTGATTTGTGCTCCCAATCGCGCATTGCATTGCGACCCGGACTCAAAGTAGATCCCCGCACCGTTGGCCGACTGGTTTTCGGCGATCACGGTGTCCCGACTGCTGACCAGTCTGAGCACGTTAGAGACGCCGGCGTTGGATTCGACATAAATCCCGCCGCCGTTGCCGGGCACGCTGTGATCTTCGATCAATACCTCGCCCAGTGCAAAGCTACCGTTGGGGCTGACCTGGATACCGCCGCCGCGATTAGCAACGTTGGCGGCGATGCGTGATCCCGGCGCATCAACCTGCAGCACCCCGCTCGTGCCGATGTAGACGCCACCACCGTCAGCGGCCTGATTGGCGAAAACCTCAATGCCGGCGTCGCTAACGCCCAGTCCAGTGGCTACCGATAGTGTGGCCGCGGTGCCGACAAGGATGCCGCCGCCGACCGTTGTCACCAGGTTGTCGTGCACGCTCAAGTCATTGGCGTCGACGTGGCTGGCGATATCTACCCAGAGACCGCCGCCGTTTGCGCCGGTACCGCCGCTTAGTTCCAGACCGGTCATGCGCACGATGGCGGCGAATCGAACTCGCAGTACCGATTGGTTGGCAGCTGGTGCGCCGATCAAGGAAGCTCGAGATTGGGTGGTGCCGG
>QIMA01000033.1 GCA_003233535.1 Rhodanobacteraceae bacterium | reverse complement strand
CTGCCGCCGCTTAGTTCCAGACCGGTCATGCGCACGACGGCGCCGAATCGAACTCGCAGTACCGATTGGTTGGCAGCTGGTGCACCGATCAAGGAAGCTCGAGATTGGGTGGTGCCGGTGGCGCTACAAGCCTGTCCACCACCCTGGAGGGTCAGATCAAACTGCAATTGGACGTTGGTGTTGGGAAAAGTTTCGCCATTGATGGCGATCAGATCGCCAGCACTGGCCTGCATGAGCGCGTCCCCCAGCGTGGCCGCGTCGCAGTCTGCACCGCTGCCCACGGTGATCGTTGCCGCGCTTGTCAGCGAAGCTAGGCAGAGTGATAGTGGTACGAGTAGATATCGCATGTGAGACCTGTCGTGTTGGGTACGACAGGTCTGTTGCAATCATTGGGCCACATTCTGTAGGGCAATGAAAACAAGTAGATAGGTGTTTACAGGTCGATCTCGGTCAGACTTCAGGGTGTTCAAGTGTCGCATTGCTGGGGCACCCAGTCCCGAGTCTGCGACAGCTGCATGGGGCGCATGCGTTGGCTGTGCTAGCCCGGGAATTCCATGAGCGTTCGTCGCGAGGGCGCGTGAAGTTTATGAAACATCCGGGCTAGGCACTCAAGGTCACCGCGTCACCTGCCTAAATGGGCAGATGATCATCTTTCTCGCCGTCCCCGTCTTCCTCGGACTTATCCTGGTGGCGGTCGCTGCGACCGCGACTTCTGCCCAGTCCGCCGGAGCGGTCGCTTTGCTCGGCGTCCTTGTCGGACTTGTCATTACCGGGCATGTCCATCGGCTGTGCGTTTGCAGCGGCGCCAGCGAACAGCACGATTAGGAGGGTGAGTAAGAAAGTGCGCATCATCATCTCCGCATGTGCGAGTTAGTCCCGCACGCTGCACGGTACGCTCATCCCTGACTGAGGGCTAGTTAGCAGATGTGATCTTTTGCCGGATTAGTCGCTACTGTGTGAGCTTCGTGAGCTTTCATTGTCGAGATCGCAGAAGTTACTGCTAAACTGATTGGCTAACACAACCTTAAGGAATCAAATATGGGTAAGGGTGATGTCCGCACCAAGCGCGGCAAGACTTATCGTGGTACCCACGGCAACACGCGTCCGGCCAATCTTAAGCGCGCACTCGCGTTCAAGCGTGCGCAGACTGAAGGCAAGAAGCAGGCGAGCTAGCATCGCTTGGCCAGCGATGGTTGATAAGCGCCTGAGCGGCTGGACCGACAGGCGTTAGGATACGAAGCAACTAAGAAAGCTTGAGTCGGATTCCTCGACACCAAACGGCTTTCGCCGGCGGGCCGCCGAGCCAATAGCTGAGTTCGACTGGATGGTCGAGCGCCCACCAGGCCAGATCCGCCGACATTCCCACGCACAAGCTGCCAGTTTGCTCCTGCAGTCCGAGTGCGCGGGCCGCGTTCTTGGTCGTGCCCAAGAAACTCTCTGTCGGGGTCATGCCGAAGACCGCGCAAGCTAGATGCATGGCGGCACGTACGGACAGCAGCGGCGAGGAACCTGGGTTCAGGTCCGTTGCCACTGCCATATCGACGCCGGCCTTGCGTAGCGCCGCGATCGGTGGCCGCGTGGTTTCGCCGAGGACCACGTAGGCGCCGGGCAAGATCATCGCGACGGTTCCGGCGTTGGCCATGGCCTCAATGCCGCTGGCGCCGGTGTATTCGATGTGATCGGCGGACAGCCCGGAAAACTCGGCAGCCAGCGCGGCACCACCGCAGTCGCTTAACTGATCGGCGTGCAGCTTGACCGGGATACCCAGGTTTACGGCAGCCTGAAAAAGCGGCCGCAGCTGCTCGGTTGAGAAGGCTAAATGCTCGCAATAGGCGTCGATAGCATCGACCAGACCCTGCTCGGCAAGAGTGGGTAGGACCTGCGTGCGCAGCATCTCCAGATAGTCATCGGGTCGGCCCTTGAATTCCGCCGGTACGGCATGTGCGCCGAGAAATGTGGTGCATACGCGCTGGCCGGTGATCTTGCCGATCTGTCGAGCGCAGCGAAGCTGTTTAGTCTCCGTTTCCAGGTCCAAACCGTAGCCGCTCTTGATTTCCAGGGTGGCAACGCCATCGGCGGCCAGTGCCCGAGCGCGCGGTAGGCTAATACGGAGTAACTCTTCGGCGCTTGCTTGGCGCGTGGCCGCGACGCTGGCGCGTATGCCGCCGCCACTGGCCGCGATTTGCGCGTAGCTCTCACCGGCCAGTCGGCGTTCGAACTCGTCGGCCCGCCGGCCGGCAAAAACCAAGTGCGTGTGTGCGTCGATCAGCGCTGGCGTCAGCAGGCCATCCGCTAACTCCTCGACTTCGCGAGCCAGCAGCTGCGGCTGGCCGGGCAGGGCACTTTGCGCACCAACGAAACTGATCAATCCGTTGTGAATGCCAATGGCGCCGTTCTCGATCAGTCCGTAGCCATCGCCATCGGCAGTGGCAACGCTCGGCGCTAGTATTAATCGGTCCCAAAGCTCGCTCATGCCTGTACTCCTGCATTCGGCCGCGACGCGCTTGCGGCAATAATCAGCGCCATGCTGAAGGGGGCAACCCGCTCTAACCAATCGCCCGGGGTATTCGGGAACAGGCTTAGGACGATGGTGCCCAGACTGCCGATAAGCAGCACTGCGGTGACCGCTCGCGTGTCGATGTGGCGGCCCAGGAGCCTGACCAACACCAGCGGTGCGAACGCTGAGCCGACGGCGTGCCAAGCAAACAGCACCCGATCAAACACGCTTTGCGGCGCGTACAAGGCCAGAAGCAGCGATAGCAGACTCAAGCCGACGACCGTTAGCCTGGCCCAGCGCAACGCATGCGCGCCGCCTGGCTTAGCGGGTAGGTCGTGAGTGACACAGGAGGCAGCGACGAGTAGTTGAGAGTCTGCCGTCGACATGATTGCCGAGAGGATCGCCGCGACCAGAATGCCGGCGAACACCGGCGGCAGCAGATGCTGGGCGACACCGAACAGCACACCCTCGCCAGCTGCGTCGGGCGAAAGCAGGACCCGCCCACACCAGCCAACGATCAACATGCCGCTCAGGACGATGCCGGTCCAACCAATTCCTATCATCTGCGCTTGACCCATTTGCTTGGGATCAGCGAGCGCCATGAATCGATTGAGGACGTGCGGCTGGCCCGAATGGCCGGTGCCTATAGCCGCGCAGCCGAGCACAAGGCCCAGTGCCGCCAGTCCCGTGTTTGGACCAGTAACAGAGCTAATCGCCGCGTTTGGGTCGGCGGCCATGGCGGCCCAAAGTTCGCCCGGCCCGCCGACTGCGCTGAGGGCAATGAGCGGTAGCAGTATGGCCGCGCCCGCCATCAGCAATCCCTGCAGCAAGTCCGTAGTCGAGACTGCCCAAAAACCACCTAATAACGTGTAGAGGACGATGATTGTCACACCGACCGCGAGCGCCAGTTGAGCGTCCAACTGCAGCGACTGCTCGAATGCGATGCCTGCGGCGGCGAACTGCGCGGAGACGTAGAAGGCGAAACTCAGCAACACGATCCCGGCGGCGATACGGCGATTACGCATGCCTCCAGGGCGATCTCGCGGCCCGCACAAAAAGTCGATCAGAGTGAGGTCCGTGCCGCCGGCCTGGGCGCGCAGTCTGGGTGCGACGTACAGCCAAGCCAGCAACATGCCGGCCATTACTCCGACCAGCAGCCAGATCGCCGATAGCCCCCACGCATAGGCCGCACCGCTGACGCCGACCAAGGTCCATGCGGACGATGAGCTGGCGTTCGCGCTGATTGCCGTAACCCACGGGCCCAGACTGCGCCCGCCCAGGTAAAAGTCATCGGCGTTGCGCGTACGCCGGCTGGCCCAGATGCCGATGCTCAGCAGCCCTACCTGGTACACCACCAGAGTGATGGCGATGGCAATAGTCGGATTCATACAGCGGCGCTCTGTTGTCGACCGTGCAGCGAAAGATAGCAGGACAATGGATGTGACGGGTGCGCGTCAAACTGATGTAGCCACTGGGTCAAAAGTGGCTGCGCGGTATCCGCGCGGTAATG
>QIMA01000114.1 GCA_003233535.1 Rhodanobacteraceae bacterium | reverse complement strand
TGCATAGCTGGTTGCCGGCTGGTTCGATATGGGTAATCAGATCGCCTACGATGCGCAGGCAGCGGCCCTTCTGCACGCGACCGGTAGCAGTGTCGACGATGTGTACCTGATCAATGGCCAACACCGAAGATTCAGTGCCAGCGCTGCTTGGCGACGCCGTCATTGCAGCGGCGAGACAGACGCCGACCAGGGTGCAGTAAGCTAATCGCATGTGAGTTCCTTCGGCTACGGTGTTACCAGTCCTAGTCGCCAGCGCGGCGTGCTTTCTTACAAATTCATGCGTTTTCGTATTAGCTGTAAGAAATCCCATTCCGAGTGCGACTAGGCTTTGATCAACCGCGAATTTTCGTCTCTAGATGCATGCCCTGTGGCCCCAAGTCGAGTCCTATCAAAGTCACCTATGGCGGGCGGTATGTGGTTACGAAATCCACCCTGCCGCACGCGAAGACCTGCTGCAGGAGGTCTTGTTGGCGCTGTGGGAGGCGCTACCAAAACTCCGCGACCGCAACCTACTGCTGCCATTCGCATTGCGCATCGCCCACAACCTGGGCGCCAGTCACGTGCGCCGAGAGGTGCGCGACCCGCACAAGTTTTCCATTGACGATGTCGAATGGAGCGACCGTGCGAGCCAGACTGATTCACTGGAGGACGACCGCAGCCAGTGGCTGTTTGCTGCGCTAAATCGACTGCCGATCACCTTGCGCCAGCCACTAATGCTGCAGCTAGAGGGATTCGCATATCGAGAGATCGCCGAGATGCTCGGCATCGGTGTCGACAACGTCGGCGTGCGCATTCATCGGGCGCGCGCGCAGCTGAAATCCTGGTGCTAGGAGGAACATAAATATGAACTTTGATGACAAGCTCAAGGCCGCTTTTTACAGCGAGCAGCCTCGCCTCAGGTCTGCGGACGATTTGCAGAAGCGCGTGCTGGCGCAGCTGTGGCGCCGCCGCCTACAGCGCGCTGCTGAGGTTGCGCTCAGTTTGGGTGCCTTGGTTGTTTTCGGCAGCGCGCTTGACGCAGAAAAGATCACTATCGAAACCTGGGTGATCCTGCCTTTTTTCGTTGTCTTCCTGCCGGTGGTTTGGACCCTGATCCTGCGCGAACCGCCGAGGCGCTCCGTGAGCCCTGCCGAATCATCGGACACTTACGCACGCCAGCGACTAATGCAGCTGCGTTCCAGCCTACGCGAGATTTGGATAGCACGACATGCAGCCAATGCGCTGCTGGTTTACTCACTCGGAGCTGCACTGCTGCTAACAATCTGGACCGTGCCCAATGCCGGCCACACGGCGATCACGATAAGCGCGTACGCCTTGGTTTGGTTCGCAGGAACGCGCGTAATCACCCGCTGGGGCCGCAAGCGCATGTATTGCGAATATCGAGGCCTGTATCGAGTCGTCAGATCGAACGAGCGAGCGTAAGCAGTTTGAAGGCCTGGGGTTTGAGAGCCTGGGAGGCGTGAGAGCCTGGGACAGACGGAATGCATCTGAACGGGTATCGCGGCAGCGCCCGGCGCGGGCATTGAAGTCACAATGTTGGGGCCCTTTGTCACCCGGCATTAAAGCTACGATGTGAGATCACTTTGCACCCGGCGCAGACCCAATTGGCGCAATCTCGCTCAGAGGATCTGACTGGACTCGCGCGGTTGCTCCGGGAAAGCGGCACAAAGCCGGATTTGCTGTTAGAAAAACCGCACAGGAGCGCGAATGCGTCGACTGCTGGATAAGCAGCCCGGTGTAATTTTTCTTCAACATCCATCGCCCGCGGATCGAATCATGCGGAGCCGTGGCACAGTGCAGCGACAGGGTGTGAAATCGGCAGCAGGCGAATTCGAATGCGCGGGAAATGGCTATGGGTAGCGCTGGCGATGGCTGCGCAAACCTATGCAAGCGACTCTGACAGGCCCACGCTCCCCGATACGATCGATGAACGCAACGCCACCTGCGTAAAGACTGAAGATGCCGACCCAAAGCGCGCAGTCGCCTTGGCCGAGAGTGTGCTGGAGGAAGGACCCACCTTAACGACCATGCAGCGCGCCGAAGCGCTGGGCTGTAGGGGTTGGTCGCAGGCCGTTCTGGGCCGCCACGATGGCGCCCGCCGGGATGGCTATGCGCTTGCCGAATTGGTCAGCCGTTTCTCCGCCGATGCAGACCGGGTCCGCCTAACTCGTCGTGCGGGCAGCATATTGCACCGCAGTGACGACCGCGTCGGCGCCCTCGACCTGTACGCCGATGCGGTGACCGATGCTGAAACACAGGGACTGGAGGCCGAGCGCATTCCGTTGCTGGTGAACTTGGGGGTGCTGCATTGGGAGTTTGAAGAGCACCAGAGCGCGCAAATCAGCTATGAACGAGCGCTCGCTCTGATGGAGCGCCTCGGCGACCATCGCTACGAAGCCTCGGTCCGGTACAACCTCGGACTCAACCTCATTGGCCAAGAACGCTTTGCCGACGCCGTCCCCCACCTGCGCCGAGCCCTGGCACTCGTGCGTGAAAGTGGCATGGGCGGGGCAATGCAGGAGCTGTCAGCGACAATTTTGCTGGCGAGCGCACTTCAAGGTGCCGGAGACACGACCGAGGTCCAGGCGCTGGTTGACCGAGCCAACGCCATCGATGTGGCAGTACGTGATCCATACATCGAACTGCAGCTGACATTAGTCGAATTAACCCAACTCGCCAACGCAGGTGATCAAGTTGGTGCCCTAGCTATGCTCGATGCGGTAGAAGTGGGCGAGCTCCAGGAAATTCAGCGCTGGCAGATACTCAGCCGACGGGCCGAACTTCTTGAGCGCCTCGGGCGTTATCAACAAGCCACAGCAGTCCTGCGTAAGATCGATACGCTGCGCGAAGACCATCTGCGGCATCAGAATCGCGAACGCTTGGCGGCTCTAGATGCGCGCATGCGCGATCGCGAGCAGCGGCTAGAGTTAATGCGTTTACAGGCCAATGCCGATGAGCTAGAGCGCCGCGCACAAGCGCGTGAACGCCTGTCTTGGGCGAGTGCCGTAGTCGCCGTGTTGGTGCTGCTGTTCGGCTTCGCTGTGTTGCTCTGGCAGCGACGCATGAATAAGCGGCTCTACTTAGCGAGCCACACTGACCCACTAACTGGCCTTGCCAATCGCCGAGAGATGCGCCGTCGGCTGGGCAAGCTGTCACTCGATCCGCACCAGCAAAACGCGGTCATGCTGATCGATATTGATTTGTTCAAGTGCATCAACGATGAACACGGTCACGACGTCGGCGATCAAGTGCTGGTCGTTTACGGTCAGCGACTGCGCGAAACTGCCAAAGCTGGCGTCGGAGTTGCTCGATGGGGCGGTGAAGAATTCCTGGTCACCATCCCCAACTGCAACGCAGAGCAGGTCGCCGCCAGCGCTCAAAGCTTGCTGGTTCGGCTCGCGCAGCCAATTTCCACCGCGGCTGGCACGCTGCAAGTAGGCGCATCGCTCGGCTACGCCAACCTCCCACTGCCTGGGCAACCAAACCCAGAATCCTGGCACTACAGCCTGCAATTGGCTGACAACGCGCTTTATCTAGCCAAACGCTCGGGTCGCGACGCCTGGGCCGGCTATTGGATAGACGCACAAATCCCCGAGTGGCCGCCTGAACGCCTGGGTGGCGAATGCGAGCTTGCCCGCTCGCTAAAGCTGATCACGCTCCGATCATCCGGTTCGCTGCGTGATGCAATGGCTCTGGCGATGGATGGCAAGCCCCACGCGTAGGCACGCCTAGCCCGGATATTTCATAAACTTCACGCGCCCTCGCTAGGCGGTGTGGATTCGCAGCCAGCGAGGCAAAGCCCCGCCGCTGCACCCGCCCAGACCGCTAAGCGGTTCACTGTTTGATGACGACTTTGCCTGGCAAGGACAGATCGCCCGATGCAATGTCGTGCACGCTGCTCACACACAACAGCGGCGCTTCGCCGCTTTCGTTGATCTGCAACTCGGCGGTAACGGCGTCGAAGGAGACATCAGCCGCGTCGGCCACCGGCACGGTGATGCGGGCAACCT
>QIMA01000021.1 GCA_003233535.1 Rhodanobacteraceae bacterium | reverse complement strand
AAAACCGCTGGGCGATCAAGGGCCTAGCGAGGGCGCGTGAAGTTTATGAAACATCCGGGTTAGATCCGGCCTGCCGCCCGAGTGGGTGCTGCAGGCCGGGTGGCAGAGATCCACTTAGCTCATGCAGAAGCAGTTGAGCTTGTTGCCGTCCAAATCGCGGAAATAGCCCGCGTAAAAGCCCTGCATACGTTCACCCGGTTCGCCTTCGTCGGCCGCACCCAGCGACAGTGCGTGGGCATAAACCTCGTCCACTTTTTCGCGGCTGTCTACGACTATCGCGACCATCACCCCGTTGCCGACCGTGGCGGGTTGGCGGTCGAAGGGCAGGGCGACTGAAATGCCTGGCGTGCCGGGGGCGGAGGTCCAAGCGACAAAGCGGTCGTCGCCCATGAACTGTTTTGCGCCGAGCAAACTGAGTAGGTCGTCGTAAAAGGCGGTCGCTCTGGCTAGGTCGTTGGTGCCTAGCGTGACGTATCCAATCATGGGCGTGCTCCATCGTGACTGTGCACAAGAAGATTGCGCAAATCGGTTGCCCGCACCAGAGCGGTTTCGGTCCGGATTGGCCGATCTCGCTACCTTTGCCGGGTTTGCGTCTCAGCGCTGGCACTGACGGCATAGGTATAGCCGTCGGCCGCTTAGTTCGACCCGCTCGATGACTGTCTGACACTGCAAGCAGGGTTCGCCAGCGCGATCGAATACGAAGAAGCTAAAGGCGTCACTGCTGGCATCGAAATAGTCTTTACGCATGCCGCTGGCGCGACTAATCCCGCGGCTGCGATAGCTGCGTTTGGGCACGCTGAGCGCGGCTTCGGCCAAGTTCTCCAATTCCTTGGCAGCCAAGTCTGTCGGCCGCCGCTGCGGCGCGATTCCGGCATGAAACAGCACCTCCGAGCGTAAATAGTTGCCCATGCCAGCGAGAAAACTTTGATCGAGCAGGAGCGCGGCGAGCGAGCGGCCGCGAAATCGCTTACTCGTTAAGCGTTCGACGACGCTCTCCGTGCCCAATTCGGGGCTCAGTATGTCCGGCCCCAGGCGTTGCAGCAGGGGGTGCTCATGGACCTGGTCGGTGGGCCACATAGCCACGTCCGAGGCTGAATACAGCAATACGGACGCGCGACTGGTGTCCAGTGCGACGCGCAGGGAGCGTTTGGACGGCGGACGCTTGCCGGGCCGGGCGATTTTCCACACGCCGTACAGCTGATTGTGCGTGTACAGCGTGAGCCCGCCCGCAAATTGCGTGAGCAACGCCTTGCCGCGCGCTTGGATCGATTCGATTAGGCAGCCAGTGAGGATTTCCTGGTAGGGCTTGAGCTCTGGCTTAGCAAACCAAGCTTGCTCCACCGGGACGCCAGCCACCGCCTTCGCCAGCGTATCGGCGGCACGACGAATCTCCGGACCCTCGGGCATACCCTATTCTTCGTCCGAATCGATGCTGAGAGACAGAGTATGGGCAAGCTCTTGCAACACGTTAGCTATCCTGCGGCGTTTTCCACTGCTCGGCCCAGCGCAAGAACTCGTTCAGCGGAAGCGCGCCGCTGATGCGACCCAATTCCTTTCCTTCTTTAACCGCAATCAACGTTGGGATGCTGCGCACGGCAAATTTTTGGCCGAGTGTAGGAAAGGCCTCGGTGTCTAGTTTGAGTAAACGCAGTTTGGGGCTGAGTTGTTTCGCCGCCTGCGCAAAGGCTGGAGCGAACTGTACGCAGGGGCCACACCACGGCGCCCAGAAATCGATGATTGCTGGCGTTTGGCTGCGCTCCACCTGGGCCTGAAAGTTGAGCTGATCCAGGGTAATTGGCGCGTCGCTATGGACCGGCTGCTGGCAGCTGCCGCAGCGCGGCCCCTGAGTTAGACGATCATCAGGTATGCGGTTGGGCGACGAGCAATGCGCGCAGGCGATGATGGTGGATTGGGTCATTCGCTTACTATTCCCTAGATTACAAAAAGCTATTCGAAACTGTTTTCGAACAGCAGCGGCCCGCTGCATACACCGCCAACCTGAACGTGGGAAATACTCACGTCATCGATCCACCAGCCTTGATCGGTCCCCCCATCATCGGTGGAGAACTGCCACCGGATCTCAATTTCTCCGCTGAAGGCAGAAAGGTCGAACCGATAGTTCTCCCAGCTCAAGCTGGTGCCAGTAAAGGCCGGCTGGCCGTTGCTAAAGCCGCACGCATCGGTGCTGTCTTTGTTGTTCATCATGGATGGATAACCACCCACTGGCGCGATGGTCTGCCAAGGTCCGCCATTGTTAGAAACCTGCACGAGCCCAGCGTCCCATCCAGCTTCAATAGCGTAACGACTAAAGAAGTCCAGTTCTGCACTTTGTCCGGCCGTGATCGTCAGTGTCGGTGCGTAGAGACTCAGACAATTGCCGTTCTCGTAGGTCGAGAAGTAGCTGCGGTCGCCCTTGAAGGCGACGTCGTCCACCACCTCCCAGCCGATGTGTTTCGCGCCGCCAGTGATGTTGAGGAGTTGCTCGCCCAGTTCGCCACCAGAGGCGAAGGTGCCGTCGCCGATGGGTCCGACGGGCGCTGCACTGACTACGGCGCTATTGCCGTCCATTGCGCCATTGCTGTCATCGGCTGACCGGACGCGGTAGCTGTAGTTGCTGCCAAACTCGATTTCGACGTCCGCATAGGGAGAAGCACCGACGTTCGTGGCGATAGTAGTGGCCGTATTGCTATCGAACGTGGGGCCAGTCGACCGATCTACAGCGTAACTGACCGGGCCGCTGCAGCGCGCTGTAGCCGGCGTCCAGCTCAACGCTATGCTGCATTGACTGGTGCCCGGCGATCCGGCCGCTTGAACGCCAGTAAATGCTGGCGGCGCAGTGCACGCACCCGTGGTCTGTGCCGCCTGGCAGGCGGAGTAGTCGGAGACGCAAACCCCACCGCTGCGGCGTTGACGAATTCGATAGCCGTAGCTGACGCCGCCTGACACAGTCTGATCCAGCAGCCCTGGGCTGGCGATGTTTTCGACGATGAGTTCCTCGGCACCGCCGCAGCCGTCGATGGCTCTATACACATCGTAGGTGCTGCCTAGTTCACCGCTGTTCCAAGTCAGGTTTAGTTGGTTGTCACCCGCGGCGGTGACCGTGAGTCCATCCGGTGAATCGGGTCCCTGGCACAGTTGGGGCTCCACAATGAACAGCCCAGCAGTGCGATCACTGATCAATACGATGCCGCTATCGAAGTAGGGGAACACGCTCCATGCGCCTGACGTTCCCGCCGCGTTGCTGCCGGGTTGGGTATCAAAGTAGGCGACTTCGGTAAGCACACCGGAATCGATATTTGTCATGTCCAGGATCCGCAGTCCCGCCCGATAGTTGGATGCGTAGACATAGCCGTTGTGTGTGTAGAGGTTGTGGTCTGAGGCCGTGGTGGGGCCGTCATAGTTGCCGTGCAGCGTGGGCGCGTCTAAGTCAGTGACGTCGAAAATGTAGGTGCGCGTGTTGTGGCCGTTGTTGATCTCGTCCAGTTCGTCGTTAACTAGGAAATAACGAGAATCTTCGCTGAGCCAGCCTTGATGCGTGTACGAATTGCCTGAGTAAGTCGTGCGCGAGATTTGCGTCGGGTTCGCCTTATTGGTGACGTCGACAATGGTGACGGTGTCTTCGTTATTCGCCAGACAGATCTCACGGCCCTGGTAGTCCGCATCGGGGCCCGTATAAGTCACGCATTGCGCGTCGTGGGTGTAGCCATCTTCGCTGAAGCAGCCCGCGAATGTGGGGCTCAGCGGCACGCTGATGTCGACGGCGTGCAGCCCAGAATTGCAGGTCTGCGTGCCCTCGCGCGAGCCTACGCCATAGGCGAATCCGCTGACCACATCGATAACGATATTGTGCGATCGGCCAAACTGATCGTAGTGCGCGTCTTCGCTAAAAGTCGTTGGCGGGCTAGCGACGCTGCGCAGTTTGCGCAGGTCAAACACCTGCATGCCGTGACCCGTTGCCTCGGAGCCGATGAATGCGTAATAGCCACGTGTCTTTATGTCACGCCAAGTGGAATTAC
>QIMA01000475.1 GCA_003233535.1 Rhodanobacteraceae bacterium | reverse complement strand
CCGCATCAATGGCTTTCAACCGATCGCCGAAGCGCTCCTTAACCCAATCGCGAAACATGAAGCGGCTCAGCAAGAACGCCAGGGTTGCTCCGAGCGTGCTGGCAAAACTCACCACCAGCGTGCCGACTGCCAGCCCAAACAGCGCGCCCGCGCCGAGCGTCATGATTGCCGCACCGGGCAGGGACAGCGCGGTCACCAGGACGTAGATACAGAAGAAAACTGCGATTACCGCAGCCGGCTGCGCGTGGTAGGCGGCGGTCAGCTTGGATATCTGTTGATTGAGCGTCTCAAGCGAGAGGTACTCGCGGCCACCGCCGAGGAAGAAGGCGACGATAGCCAGCACAACCCCGATGGCGACGAGCAGGCGCAGCGTTGAGCGCATGAGGGTGTTCCCTGTGCGTTAGTTAGTCAGTGATACTAACAACCGCGCCGCTGTATGGCGTGGGCAGAGCGATCGATTGGATTACGAATCAGGACCGTATTGGGCCAGCATTCATCACAAACCATGCCGCTGCGACTTAGCCCGCGTATTTCAAGAACATTCTGCTGCGGTCGCCGCCCGTTCAGCAGTGAGAATGGGCGCGCTGTGGCGCGATCTGTTCCCTACGATCGGCTAGTGTCCTCGACGATTGCCAACAGCCGCGGAACCGCCACATAGCGTTCCGCTAGTCCCAGCGAACTTCGAAGCCCGCCCCGACTGGTTCGAGCCACGACCGAGTAGTGACCGCCCGAACGTTGGCCGTCGGCGACCCCAGCCAGAGCCAGCGTTCCAATGCCTGTAAGGCCTGACGTTCACCGCGAGCAACTATTTCTACCGGCCCGTCCGGCATGTTGCGTACCCACCCCTGCAATCCTAGAGCCCGAGCTTCGCGCTCGGTGTAGGCGCGAAAGTTCACGCCCTGCACGCGACCCTCGATCAAAAAGCGACGGCCGCGGATGGCCTTCGGATCGTCAGCAATCAATGCGCCCCACCCGTCGCTTCCTCTAGCTCTGCTTTGGTGATTGGACCCAAATACTTTTTCGCCACACTGCCATCTGGGGCGATCAAATAAGTCATCGGCAGGCCGCGCGGCACGTCAAAGTCGGCCGGCGGCTCAAAAACGTCTAGTTGCGCAATCGGAAAATCCACCGGGCGCACGGTCAGGAACTTGCGGATGTCGTCGGCCTCGGTCTCCTCGAAAGCCAGACCGATCACCTCCACATCATCACGTTCAAGGTGCAGTTCATTGAGCTCCGGCATCTCCTTGATGCACGGCGTACACCAAGTCGCCCAGTAGTTGACTACCACCCACTTGCCGCGATGATCGGCCAGCGACCACGGCGTACCGTCAAGCTGGGTGACGTTTAGCTCGGGCTTTTCTGGACTGGCATGGACCACCGCGCCGAGCAACAACAGCGATGCCAGCCAGATCAGGCTAGGTTTGCCCTTAAACACGCTATTTCGCGTCAGATTCATGCTTTTCTTCCTTGGTCGCTTGAGTCGATGAGCCGTTGTTTACCATGGCCGCAGTCAAGCGGCCGTCGAGTAGCTCAGCGAGATTGACGTCTAGTACCTGCTCGGCCGCGCTCGCGGCCTCTGCCAGCCGGCGTTCCACCGTTAGCGAACCTAGATCACCGCCACTTTCGCCAGATTTGGGCAAAGCGTAGGGTAGCTCTCGGTAAAGCTGACGCAGGCTCATTCGGCTTAGATCTCTAGATAATATCCAACCGCCCAAATCCGTACGCTGAACGATCTTTAGTCGATCCAGATCTTCGATCAATCGATTCAGCGCGTCGTCACTAAGCCACGGCAGCTGTCCAGCCAATTCATTGGAAGCCAGCCCCTTACCCGCGTGCTGAGCGCGACGCAGCTGGCCTAGTAGAGCCAACAAGGCGGGCAATTGTTCCCGTGCCGCGGGAGCGCGGCGGTCGCGCTGATAGTTGAAAGCGCCGAGGCTGGCCGCTAGCGATGCGCCGAGCAGCACAATCAGCCAAGATAGATACAGCCAAATCAAGAACACCGGAACCGCGACGATCGCGCCGTAGATTGCCTGGTAACTGCTGTAGGTGCTGACGTATAAGCCGAAACCGCGTTTGGTGCCCTCAAACAGCAACGTGGCCAGCAGCGCTCCGGTCAACGCGTGGCGAACCCGCACTGGCGTGTTCGGCACAACCAAATAGGACAAGGCGAAGCCGACCAAAGTCACCAGAAACGGCAGAATCGGCAGTACGCCGTGATCGCGAACTTCGCGCACCAGCTGCGCTCCCTCCAGCAGCGGCAGCGAAAACAAATAGGAGCTCACGGCAACGCCAGAGACCACCAACATCGGCCCCAGCGTCAACGCGGTCCAAAACACTACAAAGCGCGCCAGCGGCGTGCGCCCGTGGGTGACGCGCCAAATGCGATTAAAGGCCTGTTCAATGGAGCTCATCATCAGCAAGGCACTGACCAGCAGGACTATCACGCCAACTGCCTTGAGTTTGGATGCTGATTCTGCGGCCTGCACCACGAAGGCCTGAACTTCCGCTCCCGACGCAGGAACGAAGTTGGAGAAGATGAATTCACTCAGCGTGCCGCGTACCGTCTCAAATACGGGGAACAGCGAAACAATGGCGATCGCCACTGACGCCAGCGGTACCAGAGCGAATAGCGTCGTGTAAGCCAATGCAGCAGCAGCCTCGAAGCACTGGTCGTCCCAGAAGCGCCGCAGTAAAAAACGCTGAAATGCCAGCCAATAGTTGCGATCTACGTTCAATCTCAATCCGTTGTTACAGTTCGTCGAGCTGCGCGCTCGGCAAGCTAAGTAGTGTAGAACACCGCTGCGCGAGCGGCGGCAGGCCTAGTGCAAATCGACGTTAACGATCTCTTCGCCGCGCATTGTTCAAACTCTCCCCACCACTTTTTGAGAACGCTGACGATGGCCAAAGTTCTAGTCCTTTACTACAGCCGCAACGGTGCCACCGCTGAACTGGCACGGCGCATCGCCGATGGCGTAGAACAGACCGAGCAAGCGCAGCTGTGCTTACGCAGCGTACCGCCGGTCCAGGCCAGCTATGAACAGCCAAGCGGCACAGATTTGCCGGAAAAGGGCCCGCCCTACGTAAACAAACAGGATCTGGCCGAATGCGACGGCTTGATCATTGGCAGTCCGACGCGCTTCGGCTCCATAGCCGCGCCGCTCAAACTGTTTCTGGAAAGCACCGGTGATTTGTGGGTTTCTGGCGCGATGGTGGGCAAACCCGCAGCCGCCTTCACCTCCACCGCCAGCCTGCACGGTGGACAAGAGAGCACGCTACTGGGGATGCTGCTACCGCTGCTGCACCACGGCATGCTGATCACCGGGATTCCTTACACAGAGCAGGCGCTAAGCCACACTGAAGCTGGCGGTACGCCGTATGGCGCCAGCCGCTGGACCGGGGCCAACGGTGATCGCAGCCTGGTTGACACTGAACGTGATCTGGCCCGAGCGCTGGGGCAAAGGGTCGCCAGGCTCGCGGTCAGACTGGCCGGTGAGAGGACATGAGCAAGGCACCGACAGCTATTACTGAGCGACGGCTCGCTTGGCTGTGCGTAGCTGCCACTGCAGCCACGGCGCTGGCGTGGCCAAGTCATCTCAGCAGCGCGTGGTGGATTGGGATCGTTCTCGCCCTGCTGCCGCTGCTGCCGCTTTTCTTGGCCCTAATCTTCCGCCTAGCCCATCCGCTGTACTACGCCGGCATAGGCATGTTGTTTTACTTTAGCCACGGCGCGATGGAGGCATACGTGACTCCGGAAACGCGGCTCTATGCGACCGCAGAGGTTGGCTTCAGCTTGGCCTACTTTGGGCTGCTGCTGTTGATCCGCAAACGCGGCAAAGCTGCCCAGCCTGCAGCCACAACACGCTAAGCGCCGAGCTTGACTGAAACGAAAAGTGACGCATTTGGGCTACAACTGACCAAGAAGCTAACCCGGATATTTCATAAACTCGCGCGATGATCGCGCAGGACATTGATTGCCCAGTGGTTTTTCACAGTGTTTTTTCAAGAAAGGGAGCGGTG
>QIMA01000289.1 GCA_003233535.1 Rhodanobacteraceae bacterium | reverse complement strand
AACGCTCGTTTTTTGACGATGTCAAGCTATATGTTGAGTTTCTGGGATTTATTTCTTAACTTGGGTGGATTGCCCCGGCACGAAGCTAAGTGCTCCCTACTATTTATTGGGATTTCGGCTGTTCTGAAACCGGGGCACTGACATTGCCGACGCTATAGGCCAGTACAAAGCCGGTCTCGCTGAGCATTTGGCAAAAACACACGAATGAGGCCTGATGACACCCGTCCGCTACAGCCAAGTCAATCAGGTCTACCGAGCCGAGAGTTTGATATAGGCGCTGAAAGTTCTTTTCTAACGCAGTACCCCGCAGTGAATAGCCGCTAGCGGAGTAGATGCCTTGAACGCTGGCGTAGTCGTTCAAGCCGGCGCCTACCGAAACGGCCAAACTGCTTAGACTACTGCTGGATTCGGACGCGAGCAGTCTGGAAAGCCGGCACGGCCAAATCGGATCGCCTACGTAGGCCCCCTCGCTGACTACGAGCAAGTCTTCGCTGAAAATACTGCCGCCGCTGTCGATGTGCAGTTGAGCCACAACTAGCCTTGCGCGTGCGGCGCGCCGGACTAGCGCTGGATAATCGGCCTGTTCGGCTAAATGCATTAGCTTTGTGCGTACCCGTGCGTGTTCGGCAGTAAGCCGAGGTTACAAAGTCGGAGGGTGTGGTCGACCTAGAACACGCGGAGCGCCTCCCCAGCGCTCCGCGGCTCCGTTGCACCGGCCACACCCCATCAGCCCCCCCTTCCAATGCACAACTGCGCCGACTACGCGGTTCCTCTCAGTCAAGTGACAAGTTTTTTCGCGGACTGATTGCAGCACTGTGACAGTGCACAGCCTGCACAGCCGCTTCGCCCGAAGTTTCATGAGCGCAGCGGCAAACGTGGCGCTGCCCGTCAAACAGTATCCACGCGGCTCGCCCGCGGATCAGCCGTTCAGTGCCGAACTAGGGTTAATGCTGGCTGCACGCCGGGCGGGCAGCCAGCAGGCGATCAAGCCGGCGATAATGAGTACAGATGCAACACCGACTAACGTTGGCGCAATGCTGACGCCCGTGTCCTGCAGAAAATTGCTCGCATAATGAGCAAATATGGCGGCCATTGCGGTTCCGATTAACACGCCAACCACGCTCAGCACACCGGCGCGCAGCATGACGTGGCGAACCACTCGCGGTGGCGTAGCGCCCAGAGCAAGCCGCACCGCCAGTTCCGGGGTGCGCCGTGTCACTAACAAAGCAGTCACGCCGGCGATACCAATCGCGGCCAGCAGCAGACTAACCAGACCGAACACGCTGACGACGGCGGTCTGCTGACGTGCCACGGCGACGTTCGCATCTGCGACGTTGGTGAGCGGCGAGATATCGAACAACGGATGCTCCGGCACGACCCGGGTGGCAACATCACGTACCTGGGTAATCAGTTGAGCCGGATCACCTTGCGTACTCAGTGCCAGCGTCATGGTCGAAAGCATCAACCAGGTATTCGGCATATACATGGTTGGCGTGAATTCGCCCCCACGGTCGCGCTGGCGGACGTCGCCGACGACGCCAATCACGGCCCGCGTTTGCCCATTGCTCAGAACGACTTGGCGCCCGACCGGGTTTTCGCCCTGTGGCCATAAACGCTGCGCCAGCGACTCACTGAGCAGCAACGACCTGGACGATTCGTTCTGCTCAGCGAACGACCGACCGCGCAGCACGGGGACGCTCAATGCCGATAGGAAGTCGCTAGTAACAATCCGCCACGCCGCCGATTTACCGTGATCGCGAGCCTCCTGAGCGTCACTGCCGGGAACGATATGCATGCTGGTGTCGTTTACCGGGACCAGCGGCAATTCACTGCCCAGGCCGACTTCTACAACGCCCGGAATTTCGCCTAGCGCAGTGAGCAAGCGAGCATATTGCTGAACATTCTTGGCATAGTTGTTGCCGTTGTCGTCGTCGGGCAAGGTGATTCGAGCCGTCAGCACGCCTTCCGGATTAAAGCCCAAGCTTGCCGATTGCACTGCCTGAAACTGTTGCACGAGCAGCGTTGAGGTCACCACCAGCAGCGTGGCCAGGGCAAACTGCACAATCACCAGTCCTTGCCGCATCGGCGTGCGCTGAGACTCCGTCATACTTCTGCCGCCGCTGCGCAACGTGCTTGCCACCTGCGAACGGGCCGCAACCCACGCTGGTGCTAGCGCACATACGAGCGCAGACAGTGTCGTCACCGCGATGGCCGCAGCGGCAACCGGCCAATCCAGGGCCAAACGCTGCATCTGCGGAACATCACTGATCAAACTCGACCGGGCCAGGCTAATTGCGATCGCAGCCAAGGCAACACCCAGGGCGCCGCCGATTGCCGCCAGCACCAAGCACTCACTGACCATCTGCCGCATCAGCATAGAACGCGTCGCACCCAGCGCCTGACGAACGCCTATCTCACGCACACGGGTGGTCGCCCGCGCGATCTGCAAATTGCCTACGTTGATGCAGGCCACCAGCAATAACAGCAGTACCGCACCGCCCATCATCAGCACGCGATCGCGCACGTTGGCACCAACTATCCATTCGCGCACCGGGATAGAAACCGCGCTCCAGCCGCGATTGGACTCCGGAAACTCGACCGCGAGCTGCTCGGAAACCGCGCGTAATTCAGCGTCTGCGGCAGATCGACTAACTCCAGGGGCCAATCTACCCAGCACGTTGATCCGCCGGTCGCCGCGATTCCACCCCTGCAGCGCCAATCCGGCCGGCAACCAGACCTCCGCCTCGGCGGTGAAACCTGCGTCCTGTGGCGCCACGCCAATAATCGTGCGCGGCTGACCGTCGACGAGGAGTTTCTGGCCCAACACCTGCGGATCTGCAGCGTAACGACGCTGCCACAGTCCAGCGCCAATGATTGCCATGTCTGAATCGGGCCGATTCTCGTTCTCATTAAAGGTGCGACCAAGAACGAGCGGCATGCCTAGCACCTGCCAAAAATTCGGCGATACCGACACTGTATCGGCTACCTCGAAGCCGTTAGCGTCGCCTATATTGGCGCTCGCCATGGCATAAGCCGTCATCTGCGAATAACCACTCACGCGCTCTTGCCAGGACAGAAAATCAGGCCCAGAAACGGAAAAAGTATCCAGGCCGGCAGCTGGATTGGACTGTGGTAGCGAAAAGACGGTTGCCTCGTCCCGATACGGCAAAGGTGCCAGCAAAACGGCATACAGCACGCAGAATATGGCTGTAGTCGCGCCGATTCCCAGCGCCAGCATCAATACCGAGGCGGCGGTGTAAGAGCGGTTATGGCGCCGCCACAACATCCGTAGCGCCTGTCTGAACTCTGCCATCCACATGCCCGCTTCTCTCCTTGACCGGCAATCGCAACGCAGCTGTTGCAAGTACATGTTTATAGTGCAACGACCATGCCAGCCCTGTT
Source organism: Rhodanobacteraceae bacterium (assembly GCA_003233535.1). Taxonomy (GTDB): domain Bacteria; phylum Pseudomonadota; class Gammaproteobacteria; order Xanthomonadales; family SZUA-5; genus SZUA-5. The sequence continues at coordinate 623 of QIMA01000289.1, read as the reverse complement.
GCCACGGCCCCAAGCGGCGCGGTGCTGGCCCCAGCAGTGAGAATCTGTTCGTTTTTGAACGCTGCAGTGTGCATAGCTGGACAGCCCACAGCTGGGTCGATGTGCGTCGTATGCGTCTGTCGAGGCGCATCCACTCATGCAGCGCTCATCGGCATGAGTTATCCTTTTTGGCTGGCCGTTCCGACCAAACGCTTACGACGAGGCACTACATGCAGCAGGCAACTCAACGACATCTTCCGCTGGCCCTGGGCACCGCTCTGATTGTGCTGGCGGCACTGACCCGATTGCTGCCGCACCCGCCAAATTTCACGCCGATCGAAGCAATGGCGCTGTTCGGTGGCGCGATGTTGGTTAATCGGGCGTGGGCACTGGGCATCACGCTAGGCGCGATGTTGCTATCTGACCTGTTCCTCGGCGCGCACAACCTCCAGCTGGTAATCTACGGCTGCCTGATCGGCGGCGTGTTTTTGGGCACCTGGATTGGGCCCGAAGCGAAACTGCGTCGCGTCGTTGCCGCCGGCTTAGCCAGCGCGATTGGTTTCTTCGTGATTACCAATTTCGCAGTCTGGGCAACGTCCGGCATGTACAGCAAAAATGTCGAAGGGCTGATCGCTTGCTACGTC
>QIMA01000548.1 GCA_003233535.1 Rhodanobacteraceae bacterium | reverse complement strand
CCTAAACTATTGATTCGATTCGCGCGGCGCCGTCAGCAAAAACACACCGCCGCCACCGGCGGCAGATGGCCGTTAATCTGCTCCCACCGATCACCCTGGTCGTCGCTAAACCAAAAATTGCCGGTGGTGCTGGCGAATGCCAGGCAGTCGCCGCTGGAATCGATCGCCAGCGCGTGGCGGAGGACCAAATCATAGGCGTCTTGCTGAGGTAGCCCGCGACGCAGTTGCTCGAAGCTGTCGCCACCGTCGCGAGTGCGGGTGACGCATAGCTGACCGTCCACCGGCACTCGTCGCTCGTCTTTGACCGCCGGTATGAACCAGGCCGTCTGTGGATCAGCCGGATGCACTGCCGCCGCGAAACCAAACGATGACGGAGATACCTGTAGTTCCTGCCAGCTCGCACCACTATCACGGGAACGAAAAATGCCATTGTGATGCTGCACCCATAGGTGGTCGGGCGCGGCCGCGCACTGGACCATGCAGTGCGGATCCTGGATCGCTTGGTCGTTGCTCATTTCCGGCGGCATGTAGGCCGCGCGCATGCCGCGGGCGCTGAGCGCCCAGGTCTGACCATCGTCATCGCCACGCCATACACCGCCGCAAGAAATCGCTATGCGCAACACTGACGAGTCGCGCGGATCAACACAAATTGAGTGAATGCCTGGCCAGTCGAAACCGCCACCAAACCAGCGCTCGCGCTGCGGACAATCCCACAAGCTGCGGACTAGGTGCCAGCTTTCTCCATGATCGTCAGAGCGAAACAAACCGCCCGGAATGGTGCCTGCCCACAACCGGCCAGGCTGATCGGCAGCACCAGCCGCCAGCGTCCAAACCAGCTTCAGCACGGCTGCCTGCGTTTGCTTGCCGTCGCCGGTGCTGACTACGTCATCGGCCGCATATGCAGGCACGGCGATCTCGCTCCAAGTTGCACCCTGATCGGTGGAGCGGTGCAGCTTGCAGCCGAAATGACCCAAGTTCAGCGCCGCATACCAGCTGCTATCGCGGTGATCGACCAGCGTGTAGCTAACGTTGTCGCCGAGAAAATGCACCGCCCAACGAACCCAGGCACGGCCGTCCAGTCGGTAGTCGAACAAGCCTTTGCGGGTGGAAACCAACAGTCGGTCGCTCATTTCAGCCTCCTGAAAGTGCCTGCATAATGTAGACCTCGGCAGACGGGCGCAGCGGCTGGCTGAGGTCCTTCTTGTCGCCAATCACCCGGCCGTCTACGAATAGCGTGACGTGGTGACGCACGCAGCCGTGCTCATCGACGACGTAGCCGCGCAGCTTGGGGCAAGCGACGAATAGGGCGTCGAGCAACTCGCTGAGTGTTACGGCCTCGAACTGCAGCGACGTCGGCTGTGCGCTATCGACCCAACGGGCCAGCGCCGATGCCAAAACGACTGTTGCCATATCGAACCTCCGCGTGCCGCAGCCGAACGAATCGCTGAGAGCAGATTAGCACTGCGCAGCAGCGGCAACCAAGCGGCTTCGGCTGTGGTTCTAGCCCTCGTCCACTGCCTGCAGTTCTTTGAGCAACTAGGCACGGGCCTGGGTCCAGCGCCTAGCGAGGGCGCGTGAAGTTTATGAAACTCCGGGCTAGATGGGACCATTACCGCATGTGCGCTTGCATCAAGCCGCCGGGATCCCCACTTAGTCTTTTCGTAAACCTTGGAAGCGGCGGTGAGAGTTTTGTACCTGGTGCTGGCCAATTCGCCGTCGATGGCTACCATCCCAACGCTGACGCCTGTCAATTGTGGGCCGAGGGAATTGTTGAGAGACTGCCGCCAACGGCTCTCAAGCCCAGCCACAAGTAGAATCCGGTGCCAGCGGTGACTGTTGGGATAGTGGTCGACCGCGTCCATGGTCCATAATCAACACTTGCGCAATCGCGAGCGGAGTAAAAGCTAATGATCTTCGGCAAAATGTGGGCCGCCTTCCGGGCCCAAATGAATAAGCTGGCCAATATGTTCTGGGAAGCGGACCCGATCGCGCAAATGCGCTACGAGTACGACCGCTCCGTAGAAGAGCTCAAAGACGGCCGTCAGGGCCTGGAAATGTACCGAGGGCTGGTCGAGAAGGTATCCCGTCAGGTGCGTAGCGGGCGCGACCACATGGCCAAGCTGGAGGCGCAGACCAAGGCCTATCTGAAGGCGGGCGATCGCGCTACGGCGTCCAAATTTGCACTGGAGATGGAGAAAGCCGGCAAGGATCTGGTGGCCAATGAGGAGCAGCTGACGCTGCACGAGGGCTCCTACGAGAACAATTTGCGTAAAATTAAGCACGCCACCAAGAAGCTGGGTAGCGTGAAGGATCGGATCAAGAAGTACGAAGCCGATCTGAAGATGAGCGAGGCCGAAGCCGAGATCACCAAGATCTCCGAGCAGTTCGACTTCAACATCACCACCGACTTCGGTCAGCTGGAAACAGTCGTACAGGACCGTATCGACACCAACCGCGGCAAAGTGCGGGTCTCGGCCGATCTATCCAAAGAAGGCATTGCCGATATCGAAGCCGAGCAACGGATGGAAGAATCGATGGCCGAAGATGCGCTCAAGCGGATGGAAATCGAACTCGGCATCCGCACCCCAGAAACCCAAGCCACCGAAACTCCATCCGACGAGCCGGTGCAGAAGGATTTGGGGCCAGCGCAGACGAACTGATGCTGAGAGGGCTGAGGGGTGTATGACCGAGCTGATAGTGTCGGTTGATGCGCTTCGTGCCTCAGCAGCATCCTACTGACGTGGCCCGCTTTCGTAGGAGGCTGCTGAGGCACGAAGCGCATCGATGGCAGGCTCGCCGCGAGTAAGCCTGACTAGGCCTCATACGTAACTAATCGCGGGAACTCTCTTGGCTTTTCCTCAGCCCTCGACTCTCAGCCCTAACTAGAGTGCATACCCTAACCAGTTCGCTACACACTGGAGCATTCTTCGCTGCAGTGCATCAATATGATTCGAGTCGTCTTCAACCAGAAGGGTGGCGTTGGCAAATCGACGCTGGTTTGCAATCTTGCCGCGATTTCCGCCGCCGAGGGTGGGTCGACTCTGGTGGTCGATCTGGATGCGCAGGGCAACTCCACGCATTATTTGTTGGGCGGCGAAGTGGTGGATGAAAACGCCGGCGCCGCCGGTTTTTTCACCGATAGCCTCAGTTACCGGTTGCGCAACAAGGATCCGATCGATTTCGTCGCCGAAACACCGTTTCCAAACCTGCACCTGATGCCCGGCGGACCGATCTTGGCCGACCTGCAGACCAAACTGGAAACCAAGCTGAAGATCTACAAGCTGCGTGAAGCGCTGCAAGTGTTGAAGGGGCAATACAAACACATTTGGATCGACACGCCGCCGGCGCTGAACTTCTACACGCTGTCGGCGCTGATCGCCGCGCAGCGCTGCTTGATCCCCTTCGATTGCGATGATTTTTCGCGCCAAGCGCTGTATCGGCTGCTCGAAAACGTCGCCGAAATCAAAGCCGATCACAACAAGAAGCTGAAGATCGAGGGCATCGTCGTTAATCAGTTCAACGCCCGCGCCAGCCTGCCGCAGCGCGTGGTAGACGAGTTGATCGCCGAGAAGCTGCCGGTGCTGCCACAGTTCATCTCCAGCTCAATAAAGATCAAAGAGAGCCATGAGGCGGCTAAACCGATGGTGTTTTTTGAGCCCAGCCACAAGCTGACCAAGGAATACCGCGCGCTTTACGCCGGGCTCAAGTAGCCTTCTGCTTCTATTCAACCGCCCAGGACGCATCTGCCTTGCGGCGGATTGGATTTGCACCGAGCTGCTAGCCGCGCTATCTATCTGACCCAGTGCCACACTGGATAACTCACGCGAGCCACATTGCCGTCCAAATCGTTTGCCGCTAGGCGCAATCCCGAAGGTCGTAGTTGCTCTACGGCGCCAAGGGCTGCAACGACGCGGCAGACGTAAGGGCACTCGGTTCCTAGCCCGGATGTTTCATAAACTTCACGCGCCCTCGCTAGGCCCTTGATCGCCCAGCGATTTTTCCTCAGTCGGGTGTATGAACCACTACA
>QIMA01000306.1 GCA_003233535.1 Rhodanobacteraceae bacterium | reverse complement strand
GCAAAGGGGGTGCAGGGCAAGGCGCAATGAGGCGGAATGGTTGTTCCATTCCAACGAGTTGCAACGCAGCCATGCGCCGCCACAAGCGTGCCCAGAGAAAAATGGGTAACGCATGCCCCGTAGCGCGCTCACCCAATGGGTGAACGCATCCAGCGGCTCAAATGCCATAAGAATCATCGCGCTACGGCGCTCAAAAGCGGTCAACTGAGGTTTCTAGGTTTATGATCGCGGCACTATACTGGGCCAATGACAGTCCTTCCTCGTTTACTTTACAGCGTGGCTCAGGCCCGAGCCTTGGATTTGCGCGCCGTCGACCAGTTTGGGGTCAGTGGCTTCGAACTCATGCGCCGTGCAGGAGAGGCTGCGGCGCGGCGACTCTTACAGCGTTATCCGATGGCCGAGCGCTTCTGCATTTTGGTCGGGCCGGGCAATAACGGCGGTGACGGCTACGTGGTGGCGACCGCACTGACACGCGCCCGGCGCCGCGTTCGGGTGTTGGCTTTGCACGGTCGAACGCCAGAAAAGGGCGATGCGGCGTTGGCCTATCAGCGCTGGTCCAATGATGGCGGCGAGGTGAAAGATCTCAGCACGCCTCTGCCCATAGCCGATGTTTATGTGGATGCGCTGTTCGGAATTGGGCTGACTCGCCCGCTAGACGGCGACGCGGCGGCCGCGGTGGCAGCGCTTAACGCCAGCGATGTTCCGGTGCTGGCGTTGGATGTCCCTTCTGGACTGAATGCTGACAGCGGGGCGGCCGTCAGTGCTGTAGTGCAGGCCGATGCCAGTGTGACCTTCATAGTCGACAAGTGTGGACTGCACACTGGGCATGCTCCAGAGGTTAGCGGAGCGGTCATGCTGGAGGATTTGGCGCTTCCCGGAGCGCTACTGCGCAGCGAGGAGCCGATTGCTCGGCTGCTAGTCAAAGCAGATCTGACCGACTGGTTAGCGAAGCGGCCCCGCGATGCACATAAGGGGCATTTTGGTCACGTCTTGGTCATTGGTGGTGACGAAGGCTATGGCGGTGCTGTTCGGCTAGCTGCTGAGGCAGCGGCACGGAGCGGAGCGGGATTGGTGAGCGTTCTTACCCGACCAGCTCACGTGGCGCCGATTCTGGCGGCAAGGCCTGAGCTTATGGTTCGGGGCACTGACTTTCCTGAGCGGTCTCAAGCGCTGGCTGCTGCCGCTGACGTGATAGTGCTCGGCCCCGGCATGGGTCGCAGTGACTGGTCCAAGCGCTGCATAGAGCTCGCGCTGCTGAGTGGCAAACCGCTGGTGGTAGATGCCGATGCGCTAAATTTGCTGGCTGCCGTTCCGCGTGCCTTGGTTGACGGCAGCGTGCTCACGCCGCATCCAGCTGAGGCGGGTCGATTGCTCGGAATCAGCACCGCTGAGGTGCAGTTCGATCGCTATGCTGCCGTTGCGGCGATGGCCAAGGCCTACAACGCCGTTTGCGTGCTCAAAGGAGCGGGCAGCCTGATTGCTCGACCGCCGCGTGCTGACGGGGCTGAAGATGATCCGCATCCGGACATCGCGGTTTGTCCGTATGGCAATCCCGGTCTAGCTACCGGTGGTTCCGGCGATGTCCTGGCAGGCGTTTGCGGTGCCTTGCTGGCGCAGGGTCTGCCCGCCTTCAAGGCGACTCGCGCTGCCGTGCTAGCGCACGCCTTGGCCGGTGACTTGGCGGCTGAAGATGGCGGCGAGCGGGGGATGCTTGCTGGCGACCTGTTACCCAAGCTGCGGCGCGTGCTGAATCCGTGAGTTTGGCCTCGCAATCGCTGCTGCTCGTCGATGAACCCGCCTTGGCTGAATTCGCCGAGCGTTTGGCAACGGTCAGCGTTCGACCGCTGGCCATCGCCCTGCAGGGCCCGCTGGGTGCCGGCAAAACCAGTTTTGCGCGCGCCCTATTGCGCGCGCTGGGACACGCCGGACCGGTGCGCAGCCCGACTTACACCCTAGTCGAGCAATACCTTGTTGCTAACGGCATGGTCTGGCACATGGACTTATATCGGTTAGGTTCGCCCGAGGAAGTGGACTGGCTGGGCCTGGATGATTTCGATGCGCAGAGCGACTGGCTGCTGGTGGAGTGGCCGCAGCGCGGCGCTGATCACTTGCCCAAGATGGACCTCCATCTGAGCCTAGACTACGCCGATCCGGGACGTCAGCTGCGGATTACAGCGCTCAGTGAGCAGGGTGATTGCGCTGCGGTAGCACTATCTCTAAGGCTCTAAGGCCGCCGGACACCTAGCCCGGAGTTTCAGGAGCGTTCGTAGCGTGGGCGTCGCCCGCATTCGATAACAGATGGCGGCGCCACGGCGGGCCCATTTTCACAAGGTGAACAGGCGGCGGCCGCAGTAGCAGGCTCATGAAATATCCGGGTTAGCTTAGAGTCAGCGCTGAACCTCGACGCGTAGGTTTTGGCAAGCCGTTCAGCCGCTGTCGGGTCCACTTGGGTTAGCTATGGCCTTGTGGCTAGCTCGAAATTGTATGAGGAATAGGCGCTAAGTCTCGGATTAAAAAGCATGGATTCTTGATTTACACGCCCACTTGGCGTTCAATGCAAGTCTAGGAAACGGCTGATCGATCATGCGCGTTGCTCTAACCCTACTAATGCTGCTCGCCCAAACGTGCTTCGCCGCTGGCGTCGACGTAGAGGGCGTGCGTGTATGGGCGGGTCCGGAATACACCCGCGCGGTGTTCGATGTGAGCGCCAAGGCCGACTATAGGCTGTTCTCCTTGGAAGGTCCTGACCGCCTAGTTTTGGATATCGAAAAGGGCGAGCTCAATGTTCTCGCACTGCCTGCGGGAACCGGTATGGTCAAGGGCATGCGTAGCGGTCGGCCGGGTGAGGGCCAGCTGCGCCTGGTGTTTGATCTCAGCGAGCGAGCGCGAGCTAAGAGTTTCTTGCTGGAGCCCGCAGGGGATTACGGTCACCGGCTGGTGGTCGACTTGTATCCGCAGGACAAGAGCCAACCAGCCCCGGTGCTGCGCGCCGACAGCCCGCCAGACTCAAGCCAACTACGTAAGGTCATCGTTGCCATCGATGCCGGTCACGGCGGTGAAGATCCCGGCGCCTCGGGCGCAAGCGGAACGCGTGAGAAAGACGTCACCTTGGCTATCTCACGAGCATTGGCTAAGCGTGTTGATGCCGAGCCGGGCATGCAGTCTTTGCTGATCCGCGACGGCGATTACTACATCGCCCACCGCCAACGCTTCATGAAGGCCAGGGCAGCCAAGGCCGATATCTTCATTTCTATCCATGCCGATGCTTTTCACAAGCGGACTGCGAATGGCTCGTCGGTGTTCATTCTTTCTCCGAATACGGCTAGCAACGAGGCGGCAAGTTGGCTGGCGGAGCGCGAGAATCGCTCTGATTTAGTCGGTGGCGTGAGCTTGGACAGTCGCGACGACACGCTAGCTGCGGTGCTTCTGGACTTGTCTCAGGGCGCGACCATGGAAGCTAGCGCAGAAGCGGCGGGCAGAGTCCTTGCAGCGCTAAAGCGGCTCGGTAAGACGCACAAAAAACAGATCGAGCGGGCCAACTTCTATGTCTTACGCTCGCCCGACGTGCCCTCGCTGCTGGTCGAGACCGCGTTTATTTCCAATCCCACGGAAGAAAAGCGGCTGAAAGATCCGAAACACCAGCGAGCCTTGGCGAATGCCATTTTGGATGGTGTGCGCGACTATTTTCATTCGCGCCCACCGCCGGGTACCTGGATCGCAGCCAATGCCCAGCCGCGCTCGCATATCGTTTCCAGCGGCGAAACGCTCAGCGCGATCGCGCAGCAACATCAAGTTTCCTTGAAGTCGCTGCGTCAAGTCAATGCCAAGCGTGGCGATGTGGTAATGGTTGGCGAAGTGCTCAGAATCCCGACTTCGAGCTAGTGTCCTGTCAACGGTCTAATGACGGGTTCAGCGCCCAAGTTTCTCCTGATTGGCATGGGGTGTTTCGCCACAAGGCGCGTCGCGCAGGCAATGGCCCAGTCCTTGTCAAGCGGCGCAACGCCGCGGCGGGACACCACAGGGACGCCCGA
>QIMA01000136.1 GCA_003233535.1 Rhodanobacteraceae bacterium | reverse complement strand
CCCAAAATAAGCCTGCCGCGCATCAGCTGCGCATCGGTCAGGCCATCGTCAAAATCACCGCCTCCGCGGCCTGGGCTAAAGACAACGCCGCTTTGTGACTCGCCACCAAAACCGCCATCGCCACAGCCCGCACCGCCGCCGCCGCCGCCGTCTTGATTTGCCCCACCGGAACAGACGCCATCGTTGCCGCCACCCCCAGCGTTTCCGGGCGCACCGCGGCCGAGGCTGCCGAACGGATAATCCGGACTGCCGACACTGAGCGTGCTAGGCGTTCCGGCCAAGCCCTCGCCCTTCGAACCATGGCAGGCAATGCTTGCCAAGTTGCGGAAGGAGTCGTTGGCCGTACCGGCGTCACCGAACCGATTGACGCCTAGCGCGCCGCGGAAACCCTGTCCGGATACGTTGATCGACCCGGTATTGTTGAAAGAGAGTTGGTCTTCCACATCCAGCGCGACGATACCGCCTATGCGGCCGTTCCATGGTAAAGCGGTGAGTGCCGTCGTATCACTGAGCGTCACGTTGCTGTATTGGGGAATTCGTACGACTTGGAATGTCTGCTTGCGCACCGAACCGCCCCCGATGTCGTGAAAATACTGGTGCAGCAGACCGGAATTTACGCCCGCACCGGAGACGCACAGTGTGGTTGCACCCAGCGTGGCATTCGCCGTTGCAGCGCGCACGTACTCGTAGCGTCCGACCGTCTGAAAATCTGTAACACCACCGGCGTTGTTGCTGTCGGCAGCCGTGCCATCGCCGTAGTTGGCGGAATCGGCGCTATCAATGGTTGCGTCCTGCATCTGCACAATCATCAACAGATCGCCCACCGCCACATTCACCGCCGCGCCCAATCGACCACCAACAACCAGCGGCACTGTCCCAATAGCACAGCTGCCGCCGCCGTTGGCAGTTCCAGCAGCCGCCGTAGTGACATTGCCCTGACGATACGTATTGACGACACCTGAGATCGGATTGGCCGGTACGCCCTCGACGCCGGGCGTGGCGCAGAACGAAGTCGACACCGGTGGGCCAGCGCAGGAAACGCTCGATTCTGCGGCCGAATTATTCGCTGCGGAGCTGTCAATGAAGCCTGGCGGGACGGTCAATGTCGCGGTCTGATCCAGAGTCGGTGCGCCGAAGTTGGAACGCACGTACGCCTGGATGGTGTAAATCACCGACTGACCGGCCTCCAGGGTGATGACTGAGTTCAGCGCGGGGGTAATGCCCGAGGCGCCGCTGACAACCGTGCCGGTGCCGCCGGTTCTTGACCAGTTGGTCAATCCCGGGTTATAGGGCGGATCGGTCAACGGCATGTTGACCGGCACATTAACCGCAGTAGCCGGACCGGCGTTGCTCACAGTCAACGTAAATACGCTGGTTTGACCGGGACAATACTGCCCGGTCGGCTCGCTCAGCAAGATCGACAGGTCACCGGTCGGCACGTCGATATCGTCATCGAAGTTGTCGCTGATGTCCGTGTCTTGGAAGCCGGTCCACAGCTGCGGGATCGTGGCCTGCAGTACGACATTGCCGCTGTCGTTAGTACAGGCCGGAGATTCTGCGACCGTCACCTGAATCGTGACTACCGAATTGGTGTTCATATCCAGCGTCAGCGAGGCGGCCGGGTTACCACTGCCATTTGCGGCGCTGCAGCTTGCCGTGCCGGAAGTGGTCGTGCAGGTCCAGCTGCTGGGCGCGATATTCGCCGGATGCGCCAGCCCAAAGGGCATGTTGGTGAAGTCTGCGCTACCGGTCGAAGGGTTCGTTACGACGACGTCGTATGTCCGCGGCGTGTTACCGCACTGGGTCTGAAAGTCGTCGATGGTGATGCCGGGATTGACGCTGGTGCCGGCCGGATCGAAGAAGCCGAAGTCCAGGCTGTGATCGGTTTCGCCCATGCCGTTGAGCGTGAAGACCGCGCCGACACGCGCGGGCGGGTTGAAGCCGCCTCCGTTGGGATCGATTTGCAGTAAGCCGTTGCTATCACGCAAAAACCCGTTGCTGGTCGCATCGCTATTGGGCACCGTCGCGGTGAAACCGGCAAGCACGCCGCTACCGAAGGTACCCGGGCCGCCCGTCTGACTATTGCGGATATGAACGGTGTACTGCGTGTCGTATGGGTCGGGGAGGATAATCGCTGCATCCGTGTCACTCGGATCTGCGGTGCCAACGCTAAACGTTGTGTACCACTCGCCATTAGCGTCGGTAAATACGCGGGAAAGACGGCTTCCGCCGGCGCTCCATATCTCGACCCGTAGACCCGCAATACCAACTTCGCCGGCGTCCTGAATGCCGTTGCCGTTGGCATCATTCCAGACTCGATTACCGACCTCAGTGGGCGGCGGCGCGCACATCAATTCCAAATCACCCAGGCCACCAGACTTACCGCCGGTGAGGATGTTCTCGTCGTAGACGCGGATGCGCTTGGCGCTAGAACCGTTGCGGTTGTTGAACCAGATCAGACCGCCATCATAAAACGCGCGGGTGTCGATCATGTTGCTGATCACGTAGGAACCGGGCGTACCGGAGGCAATCAAATCAAAGTTCGGATTGACCACGAGCGCCAAAGCACCCATGCCCGTCTCGCCGTGACCGTTACCGCCAAAATAGCCCAGACCAACGCCGGGGGTGGGATCGGAGTTGTCCAGCCCACCGGGTCCGGAATCGGCCCAGTAAAATTCGCCGTTGCCTGGACCCTGACCGTTTGCTGGCGCCGTGCCCGAAGGCAGCGGATTATTGGCGGAAACGCCGCCGCAGGTACCACCGGACTCCAGCGTCCAGCCACCGGTGGTGCTGCCGCAGGCGCGCAAGATATCGCCTTCACCGTTGCCGCGGTGCGCGCCGTTGGCCGCGTGCTGGGCCGATGTACAACCCGCAATACCGCCATCGGTACCGGGTTGCGCTCCTTCATTAACGTTGGGTGATCCGGCGCAATACCCGACTTTATCGCCGTTCAAATCACGAATACCCAAGATCATCGCGCCGGTGGCGTCGAACTCCAGGTCGCTGAGCATCGGCTGCGGATATTCGATGAAGAAATCGCTGTCCTGAATATTGCCCGGCGCCACGTCGGAGAAAATCACCTGCCAGTTCGGCTGCCAGGGCTGCCATAGACCGCGCGAATCGGCGGCATTGGCGGGCAGGGCGCAGTTACCGCCGCCATTGGCGGTGGTTTGACCGGGCAAACCGTTGCCGTTGGCCACCGGCTGAATGCAGCCACGCGGATAGTTAAGCGAAAAATTCAGTACTGGATTGGTCGGCATGCCCGGCGCGTCGTCGAACATCTGGGTCGCTGGGTTAAAGCGCCAAATCACTGCGCGCAGCTGGGTCAAATCGCCGCGGCTGGTTGGGGTAGCCCCGTTCAGCTCTGTCGGCGGAACCAGCGGGATCGTGGATTCGCCGGTGCAGGTCACGCCGACGTAGAGAAAGCCATCTACAAACTTGGCGGCAAACGGTTGGGCGTCGGCCGGATTTGCGCAAATCCCTGTAGGAATTGCGACCGATGGATTACTAAATGTCGTTTCGACCGGAGTCGTCGGCACAGCCAAAGACGGGCGCGAGTTCAAGCTGGAGGAATCCAACTGGTACAGGCGTCGATCACCAAGACTGACGACGTAGAGCGTATTGCCATCCTCGGACAGATCTATACCGCCCAAGCCGGTCCGACCGATGCTGCGGAATAGGTCGACCGCAGAGCTAGTCGTATTGCTGTTGCCGGTGTCGTGGAAGAAATCATAGTCCGGCACGCCAGGGATGGGATTGGGGCGCGGGTTGGAGCCGGTCACGTTGCTACCTGCGATCTGATTAATGTCGGCGAACACCTTCGCGGTGTTGGCGAGGGCGCCGTTGGTGCCCGGATCGACCACGTAGACCACGCCGGTGTTGTTGGTGCCTGGGCCGCGACCCGGCCCCAGCTCGGCGTGGCGCCGAACGAAACTACCCACCATCAGATAGTTTGATCGCCGATGGTGAGCCAGCGCAAAGATCGCACCCACGTCGCCTACGATCGCGTCCAGATCGGAGCTCTCTGCCGCC
>QIMA01000155.1 GCA_003233535.1 Rhodanobacteraceae bacterium | reverse complement strand
GCAACGTTCGTCACCACCCGGCAACGCAGCAGCTGACGGTGACCTACTGCGCGCGCGCGAGTCATTAAAGCAACATGCATTAACGCTCGCCAAGCAGTGGCAGGCGCTCTCAGCGGAGGGCTGGAATCCAGCGCATGGGCGCGGCATTCAACTGGCGGCGCGACAAATCGTCAAAGCTAGCGAGCGGCTACGGCTGTCGCTGACGCGCAAGGCCAGCGAGTTGGAATGCGCTCTGCGCGTATACGTAGAAACCTCACAAGCGCCACAAGACGGGCAGATCGAGCATCTGAGCGGGCTGATCAGCATGCTGGCCAGCACGGCATTGGCGGTGGATCTGGCGCCTTTGCACGGCGCTCCGCAAATCGAAGAACCCGCTGACAACGGGCAGGTGCCGGTGGCACCTGTGCGCCGAGTAAACGGTCGGCTGGTCGTGCTGGGTCTAGACGAAGAGCAGGCTGGGGAATTGATCGGTTTACTCAGCGAACATCGCGTTGATCTGCGCATCGCCGACTCACCGCTGGACCTAGGCGCTGGCGGAGAGTGGCCAGCAGCAATCCTGTTTGATGGCTGCATGATTGAAGCGGCGGCGATGGTCGCACGCTTCTGGGCTGAGCAATCGGACTCTGCGCTCGCGCCGCGCCTGGGCTTAATTTCGTCTCGGCGCGATTTGGGCCGCAAATTGGTGGCCTCGCAGCTCGATATTCCTTACTTCGAACCGCCGTTAGACTCGCAAAGGATGATCGAAGCCCTCGGGCTGGCGTCCAATACTGGCGGCGTGGCCGGGCGTGTCCTTCTGCTTGATGCCGACCGCCAGCGTGCCGTGGAACAGGCGCACTGGCTGACCGACATCTCGTGCACGGTGCGGTTGGCGGTCGATGCCACCGACCTCGCTAGCGCGATGGCAGATTTTCGTCCGGACCTCGTGGTTATAGACAGCGATCTACCCGAAAACTTGGGCCTGGCCTGCGTGCAGGCTGTGCGCGAGTGGCCACTAGGCGCCCATCTGCCCATTGTCGTGTCCGGTGACAGCCGCGATTTGCGCCGTCGCGAAGATGCTATCGCTGCTGGCGCTGACGAATACCTGATTAAACCGGTCAAGCCGCGCCACCTCAGTAGCGTGGTCGTCAGCCGTCTCAATCGAGCCCGGCGCTGGTCCAGCTTGGCGTTGCGCGATGCGTCTGTGCAAGGGGCCTTTTTGCCCCGTAACAGCTTCCTGGAGCGGCTGCGAAAGCTGCGGCCCCGACGCGAGGCAGCAGCACTCTATGTCGCCCTAGACGATGCCGAGCAGTTGCGCAAGAAGCTCGGATTGGCGCGCCTGACCGAACTCGACCAAGTCGTTGGTGATTTACTGATATCGCGTTTAGGTGCGGCCGATTTTTCCGGTCTCTATCAAGATTTCGCTTATCTGCTGTTGATCGAGCGCGAAGAGCGCGCCGAACTAATGGCGATCGCAGAGACGCTGCGCGGCGCGATCGAAGGCGCGGAGGCCGTATTCGGAGGCCAACGTATCACCTTGAACGCCAGTCTGGGCGTTGCACTGCTGTCATCTGGACCGATAGAAACTTGCGTCGACAATGCGCGAGCTGCAGCGCTGGCTGCGCAGCAACTCGGCGGCAATCGTTGCCTGTGGTTTGATGTCGGCAGCAATGCGCTCAAACCTGCAGAGCGCGAGGCCCGAGCGGGCGCCCTGCTAGCTCGACCGCAGGACCGCCCGGCGACCCTGCTTGGACAACCGTTGTTGCCCTTGCGCGGCCAGGTTGGCGGTCAGTTTCTAGTCACTCCCTGCTGGCCCTCCGAGCAGCCCGACCAAGCGCCCTTGACCTATGCAGACATCGCCCGCTCCGGCGCTGACTCCAGCCGCCTGCAGGGGTTGGATCGACGGCTGCTCAATCAAGCCCTGGATCTGCGCGCGGAGCAACTCAAACGCGGCAAACAGCTGCGTTTGGTTATGGAACTGTCCCCCGGACACCTGCAGCAGCCCAGCTTCCTGCCTTGGTTGGCGGGCGAACTGAAGCAGCGCAAGCTCTCCGGCAGTGGACTGGCGCTGGTGTTGCCCTCCTCGCTGCTAGTCGACCACTTGGATCAGCTGGTCGCAGCGGCCGAGGCCATGCACCGACTGGGTCTGCGCATCGGCGTTGGCGATTTCGGTCGTGACATGGTCGCCGTTACCAGACTGAAACTGGCGCCTATCGATCTGGTGATCCTGGCTCCGGAAGCGATTCAAAGCAATAAGGGCCCGGTTGAGGAGAGCGTGCTGGGCAGCTTGGTGCGCCGCGCCCAAGACGGCAATGCGCAAGTCGTCGCCCGCGATATCGAGCGCAAGGAGGCACTGGCTCTAGTTGAGCGGTTGGGCGTGGAGTATGTGCTTTCCACCGCAGTGGCGGCACCGTCCACAGAATTCCAGTTCGACTTCAAGTCTTGGCTGGGTCATCGCTGAGCAGCCACCGCGACAGACGAATCAGCGCTTAGACTTCAGAGCCAGCGTCTGCGTTGGCGGCTAGCCGGCACCTAGCCCGGGATTTCATAAACTTCACGCGCCCTCGCTGGCCGCTTTCCGCGCAGCCAAACGGCGCTCATGCCCGCTGCCGGCGACATGGCCAACCTTAGCCGCCAGCAGCGCAATGCCCGCACCCAGGATCGCAAAACCGCCGAGCACCACGCCGACATTGGTTAATGCCGCAACCATCCACGCCGAGCTCAAATCGCCGAAACGGTAGACCGCCGTATCGATGAAATTCTTGGTCTTGTAGCGGGCCTCTCGGTCAACGCTGGTGTAGAGATTGGCGAAGGCGGGCTCGGTGATCACAAAGCGTCCTGCGCGGGTGACAATCTGAACTGCAGCAAGCACCCAAACGGTTGGCGCCACTGCCAGCACGCCCAGACAGACACACGCCAGCAGCGGCGGGATCATCAGCACGTAGCCCATGCGGATCCGGGTAAGCACAAGCCGAGTCAGCAGGAGCTGAGAAATCAGGGTGAGCACGTTGACGGCCAAATCAACGCTGGCGAAGAACTGGGTGCGCTCAGCAGTATCGGCGAATGCGGCCTTGACCGCGCTCACCTGTTGTATGTAGATCATCGAACCCATCAGCACGCCGAGGAACATCATCAACGCCAGCGGCCGCAGCTCGGCGCGGTCTTTGAGCAAGCGCACTCCGGCCAAGAACGTGCCGCCGATGGGCGGGACATCGGCCACTAGACGTCCCTGCTCGCGACCGCGGGCAGTGGCCGACAGTCCGAGACAACACGCTAGCGCGACCAGCAATAGCCCCGCGGCGACCAACATCAGCCCGGACAGTCCGATCTTGGATACCAGCAATCCTGTCGTTAAGGGCCCTAAGATGCCGCCCGCGGTGCCGCCCGCAGCGATCACGCCGAACCAACGCTTGGCATCCAGCGGATCCCACACATCGGCCATAAAGCTCCAGAACACGCTCACCGCGTAGAGGTTGAACACGCCCACCCAGATCACGAAGGCCGGCGGTAACCATGCAGGGCGATCACTGATACCAAACAGTGAGTGGAAGCCGATTAGGCAGAGAATGAATAGCGCATAGACGGCCGGCACGAACACCCGGCGTCGGAATCGCGAGACGATCCAGCCATACACCGGCACTAACGCGAGCATGCAGATGAAAGTACCGGTAAACAGCCAGTGCACGCGCTCCGGACCGAACTGAACGACCATTTCCTCGCGCACTGGTCGCATCACGTAGTACGCGGCCAGCAGCGCGAAAAAATAGCAGAACGACAACAGCAGGCGCTTGCCGTCTACGCCGTGACGACGCGGCTCAGCTGGGGCAGAAACGTCCGTCACTTGCTAGTCACCGGCCCAGCGCATCGTTACCCCACTCCCATTGCTGACTGCGTCCGAAGATCTATCCGAACGGACTGCTTCGCCGCCAATACCGATCGGCAGAATACATGCAGCGCCTGCTTTTCGCAGGCGCGTTGGAGCCTAGCCCGGATGTTTCATGAACTCGCGCGATGATCGCGCAGGACATTGGTCGTCCAGTGATTTTTCCGCAGGAGCGGTGTAGTTGTAGTGGTTCATACACCCGACTGAGGAAAAATCGCTGGGCGATCAATGGACAAGCGAGGGCGCGTGAAGTTTATGAAACGTTCGGGCTAGCTTGCGCGCGCTTTGATCAGATCAGCCGCGCGCTCAGCGAGCATGATCGTCGGCGCATTGGTATTACCTCCGATCAACGTCGGCATGATCGAGGCGTCAATGACACGCAGCCCGCGGACGCCGTGCACGCGCAGTTCGGCATCGACGACCGCCTGCTCATCGGCACCCATTCGACAGGTTCCAACCGGGTGATAGATCGTCTCGGCTTTGCTGCGTATGTATTCGATGATACCGGCGCGATCGATAACACCTGCGCCAGGCAGCAGCTCATCGGCGCGGTAGGGCGCGAAAGCCTTCTGCGCGAAGATCTCGCGACTTAGCGCGAAACCCTCAAGCATGATCTCCAAATCTTCAGCGTCGCTGAGATAGTTCGGTCGAATCACCGGAGCGTCTGCGGGATTGCTCGAACGCAGACTGATGCTGCCGCGGCTGCCTGGACGCAGTGCGCAGCAGTGCAACGTGTAGCCGTTGCCGGGCAATCGATTGCGCCCGTGATCATCGAGCAGGACCGGAGCAAAGTGGTACTGCAGATCAGGGCGCTCATCCGGCGCTCTACAAGTACGCGCAAAGCCACCAGACTCAGCAATATTCGTTGTTCCAATGCCGCTGCGAGTGAGGAAATAGCGCAACCCCACCATGAGGTCGTTGGTACGGTCATACGTGATGTTCTGACTACACTTTTGGAGCAGACAGATATCCAGATGATCCTGCAGATTCGCGCCCACGCCGGGCAGTTTCACCCGCGGTTTGATGCCGTGTTCACGCAGCTGAGCTTCAGCACCGACGCCGCTAAGCATGAGCAACTGCGGGCTGTTGATTGCGCCTGCGCAAAGCAGAATTTCCTTGCGGGCCTCAACCCGAATCTGCCGACTACCGCGCTTGACCAGCACCGCGCTAGCTCGATCACCGTCGAATTCGATTCGTTGCGCCATGCTGGAGGTCATGATCTCCAGATTGGTGCGCGCCTTAATGCCTGACAGGTAGGCGCGCGCGGCGCTGCAGCGGCGGCCGTCGCGCTGGGTCACTTGATAGGGACCGAAGCCGATCTGTTCAGCGTCATTAAAGTCTGCGTTGGCAGGTAATCCGGCTGCCTTGGTCGCGTCCAGAAATACCGGCGTGAGTGGGTTGGTGTGGCGCAAGTCGCTAACCGCTAAGGGTCCACCCACGCCATGGAAAGTGCTGGCACCGCGCTGTTGATCCTCAGCCCGTTTGAAATAGGGTAAGACTTCCGCCCAGCCCCAGCCGCGATTTCCGGCCTCAGCCCATTCGTCATAGTCCCGGGCATGCCCACGGATGTAGCACATCGCGTTTATTGAGCTGGAGCCGCCCAAAACTCGGCCCCGGGGCCAGTACAGCTTGCGCCCGTTGAGAGCAGCCTCCGGCTCAGTCTCGTAGTGCCAGTTGATGCTGCGATTGTTGATCAGCTTGGCCAAGCCGGCTGGCATGTGAATGAATGGGTGCCAATCACGCCCGCCCGCTTCTAACAGCAAGACCGAAACGGCCGGATCGGCACTCAGCCGATTGGCTAGGGCACAGCCGGCAGATCCCGCACCAACAATGATGTAGTCGTA
>QIMA01000600.1 GCA_003233535.1 Rhodanobacteraceae bacterium | reverse complement strand
GCGCAGGCACGGCTGATCGCCTTTGTGGTCGCAAAGGCTGCGGCCAATCCCGTTGAGTCACGCGTCTTGCGTGAGCATCTGAGCCATTCGCTGGCCGAGCACATGCTGCCGGTGGCCTATGTGTCGTTGCCAGCCCTGCCGCTGAGCGTGAACGGCAAGATCGATCGTTCGGCCCTGCCGCAGGTCGATGCTTCGGCGATCGCCACTCGCGAGTACGTGGCGCCGCTGAACCCGTTGGAGCAAACCCTGGCCAACTTGTGGCAGGAGCTACTCGGGGTCGAGCGGGTAGGCCGCGAAGACAGCTTTTTCGAACTCGGCGGCCATTCTTTGCTTGTGGTTAGCTTGCTCGAACGCTTGCGCCAGTCGGGTATCGCCATCGATGTGCGCACCTTGTTCACCGCGCCCAATCTGGCGGCGTTGGCCAGCGTTCTCAGTCTGACCGCAGATCAACCCTTGGCCGCCGATGCCGGCCAGGCGCCGCCAAATCGGATTCCGACTGACACTACCGCAATCACCCCGGCGATGCTGTCGATGGTGGATCTGGATCAGGCAGCAATCGATCTGCTTTGCGCCGTGGTGGACGGCGGCGGCGCCAATATCCAGGACTTATACCCATTGGCGCCGCTGCAGGAGGGCATGCTGTTCCATCACTTGCTCGATGGCGTCGGCGACGGCTACTTGATGCAAACGGTGATGGCCTTCGCCAGCCGATCGGCGGTTGATGGGTTCGTCGGCGCGCTGCAGCAGGTGATTGACCGGCATGACGCGCTGCGTACCTCGATCCACTGGCAGGGATTGGCACAGCCGCTGCAAGTGGTGCAGCGACAAGCCAACCTGTTGGTGCAGGAATTGCAGTCAGGCGCTGGCGACGCGCTGGCGCAGTTGCTGGCGGCCTCCGATCCGCGTTACACCCGGCTCGACCTGCGCCGCGCACCCTTGTTGGCGGCCTATGTAATCGACGATGAGGTCAACCAGCGTTGCTTGCTGGCCTTGCTCGATCACCACATCGTTTGCGACCACGTCACCCTGGAGCAGATGATCGACGAAGTCGGCCTGATCCTGCGGGGCAGGGAACAGGAACTGCCGCAACCCTGGCCTTACCGACACTTTGTCGCACACACACTGGCGACGCCGGCAAGCAGTCACGAAGCCTATTTCCAACAACAATTCGCGGATGTGGCCGAAGCCAGCGCACCCTTTGGCGTGCTTGCGGTGCATGACACCGACGACAACGCGGTCGAGGCGGTCTTGCCGATTGACGCCTTGCTGGCGCAGCGCATCCGTGAGCGGGCTAGAGCTGAGGGCATCAGTCCCTCGGTGCTGTTCCATCTGGCCTGGGCACTGGTGGTCGCGCGCTGCAGCGGGCGGGACGAGGCGGTATTCGGAACCGTGCTCGCCGGTCGCTCGCAAGGCTCGGCCGGTGCCGATCAGGCCATGGGGCTGTTCCTGAACACCCTGCCGGTGCGCATTGCGCTGGCTGAGCAAACGGTGCGCGACGCCTTGCACGACACCCACCGGCGACTGGCGGAACTGCTGGCGCACGAACAAGCGCCGCTGGCTCTGGCTCAGCGCGCCAGTGGCGTGGCGCCATCGCAGCCGCTGTTCACCTGCATTTTGAACTACCGCCACAGCGATATCGACCCCATCGACAACGCCGGCGAGGAGGGCATCGCGATCCGCGGCTGGGACGGTATGCGTGTGCTGCGGGTGGACGAGCGCACCAACTATCCGCTGTCGGTGTCGATCGATGATGGTCGCGAGCAGTTTGGCATCGTCGTCCACGCGGTCGCCGAGATTGGCGCCGAGCGCATCGGCCAAATGTTCCACACCACTATCGCCGCACTCGCCGGAGCAGCGCCGACAGCGAGCCTGCTCGGGCTGAATGTATTGAGCGAGAACGAGCGCCAACGGATAGCGCAGTTCGCCGGGATCGAACAAGCCCACCCCTTGCTCGACCAGCACGTGGATCGGCTGATTGCGGCACACGCTTACAGCCGAGCCGCCGCAACGGCGCTGGCTAGTGCGAAAGAGCGAATCAGCTACGGTGAGCTGCAATCCCGCGCCTGTCGTTGGGCCAACTCGCTGCAGCGTCAGGGCGTGCAGCCAAAGGATCTGATCGCGCTGCACATGTTGCGAGGCGCCGACCTGATCGTGGCCATTTTGGCAGTTTGGAAGGCAGGTGCTGCCTATCTGCCGCTCGACCCGGAATATCCTCAGCCACGACTGCAGTTCATGCTCGACGACAGTCGCCCCCGACTGGTTCTGGTCGATCGCGGCAGCGCTGATGCCGTCACTGAGAGATTCCCGGGCCTTGGTACGGCGTCGATACTCGGCGTCGACCTTCTGGATGCACTGGCCTCGGAGTCTTTAGTCCAAGCAGTCGGCTTGGATCTGAACGATCCTGCCTACGTAATCTACACCTCAGGCTCCACTGGGACGCCCAAGGGCGTGGTGGTCAGTCATCGTGGCCTGGGCAATCTGGTTCAGACGCAGGTTCAAGCACTCGGCGTTGACACTACTAGCGGGGTTCTGCAGTTCTCCTCACCTAGCTTCGACGCCAGTGTTTCCGAACTGCTCATGGCCTTATGCACCGGCGCGCGTTTGCATTTGCCAGAGCGCGATGCGCTGATCCCTGGCGCGCCGCTGCTGGAGGTCTTACGCGACCTGGAAATCACCCATGCAACCCTTCCGGCCAGTGCGCTGGCTGCTTGCGGAGAGGATGCCGCCGAACTCATTCCCGCGGCCAAGCTCACGCTCGTCGTCGCTGGCGATGTGCTTCCACCGTTGCTGGCGCAACGATGGTCCGCGACGCAAACACTGTTCAATGCCTACGGGCCGACCGAAGCGACGGTCTGCGTGAGCATGCATCGCTGCGACCCGCAAACAACCGGCATGGTGCCGATTGGCCAGGTATTGCCCAACGTTGTGGTCCGTGTGCTTGACCAACGCGGTTATTTGCTGCCGATCGGCACCGTCGGCGAGATCTGCATCGGCGGGATCAGTGTCGCCAATGGCTATCTGCACCGCCCTGAGCTCACTGCCGAGCGTTTCATCGCCGATCCAGTCAGCACGGACCCCACAGCGCGTTTGTATTGCAGCGGCGATCTCGGCCGCTGGCGCGCTGACGGTCAGCTCGAATTCCACGGCCGCAACGATCAACAAATCAAGATCCGCGGCTTCCGGGTCGAGCTAGGTGAGATCGAGGCAGCACTTGCGACCCATCCGCTGATTAGTGAAGCGGCGGTGGTGGCGCGAACGGATAATCGAGGCACCCGGCTGATTGCCTATTTCGTGCCACGCAAAGACTCGGCGAACTTGGATGCGCGCGAACTACGCCAGCATCTGAGCCAGTCGCTGACCGAGCACATGCAGCCGGTGGCCTATGTGCAGCTCACGGAACTGCCCTTGAGCAGCAACGGCAAGATCGACCGCCAGGCCCTGCCGGCCCCGGGCGAGGAGGCTTTGGTCCGCGCCGAGCATGTGCCGCCCGTCGGCGAGACCGAGATAGTGCTGGCCCGAATCTGGGTCGAGCTGTTGCGAGTGCCACAAGTCGGACGCGACGACGATTTTTCCGCACTGGGCGGGCACTCGCTCTTGACCATGCAGTTGGCAACAAGAGTTCGCGATCAGTTCGGTGTCGAACTGGCGCTACGAGAGTTGTTCGAACGAAGTGCCTTTGCCGAGCAGGCGGCGATGCTCGTCAGCGCCCAGTTGGAGCGTTACGTCGGTGTCGAAACGACCGAGTTGGAAGACGAACTGGGCGAGATGAGCGAAGAGCAATTGCAGGCGATGTTGATGGAGGAAATATCCGATGAGTCTTGATCGCGCCGCCGAGTTGGAAAAACTGAAGCGGGCAGTGCTGCTCAAGCGATTGCGGCAGCAGAAAGTTGCCACCAAGAGCACGGACCCTCTGCCGGCACTGGTTGCGGTTCCACGCGAGGCCGACATGCCATTATCCTTTGCCCAGCAGAGGCTGTGGTTTGTCGATCAACTCGACGCCGAAGCCGGGGTCGCCTACCAGATCCGCGCAGCTCTGCGCCTGCGCGGAACACTCGACCGCAAGGCGCTGCAACGCGCCCTCGATGGCATCGTCGCTAGGCATGAAGTCTT
>QIMA01000074.1 GCA_003233535.1 Rhodanobacteraceae bacterium | reverse complement strand
CTGCGCTTTCGCGCCCTCTAGCTCGGAACCGAATCCGTATACCGGGGTTCCGTCAGCGCGGAGTAGTCCAAACAATACTTGCGGTACGCGGTCATCCGGAGAATGGATGTCGACCACCAAAGGTAAATCGGAACCTTGGGGCAGCGCCAGTGTAGCTTGTCCGACCTCGCCGGCCACTTCGAAGCGGTCTACGCGATAGTGATCTACATTTTTCGCGATGGGTTCGGCGCTCTTCTCTTCTGCTGTCTTGCGTTCGTGAAACGCGAGGTAGGATTGAGTGACGTCGAAGACATCGCCTTGTTGTTGAACCTGACCGTTGCGTAGCCACAGCGCTTGGCTGCAGAGTTTTTGAACGTGATACATGCTGTGGGAAACCAGCAGCAATGTCCCGCCGCGAGCCAGATACTGCTCTATCCAACGCACGCATTTTTTCTGAAACGACTCGTCTCCTACGGCCAAGACTTCGTCGGTAATCAGAATATCGGGCTGTCTTGCGGCAACAATCGCAAATCCTAGACGGACCACCATGCCGGTTGAGTAGTGCTTGATTGGCTCGTCGATGTAGTGCCCAAGATCGGCAAATTCGATGATCTCCTCGGTCTTTTTGGCCATCTCCTCGCGGGTCATGCCGAGCAGTGTGGCGGCAGTAACTAGATTGTCTCTTCCGCTGTATTCCGGGTGAAATCCTGCGCCCAACTCCAGCAGTGCGGCCACCGATCCGTCGACTTTGACAGAGCCCGCCGTTGGTGTGAGTACGCCGGAGAGGAGCTTGAGCAGGGTCGATTTGCCTGCGCCATTTTCACCGATGACGCCGAGTGATTGACCGCGTCGTACGTCGAAGCTGACATTGCTAAGCACGGGATTGACGTCGGGCGGGCGACGGCCAATCGCTAAGCGCAGCATTGAGCGCAGTCTGTCCGCGTTGCGGAAAACCTTGGGATAGGATTTGCCCAGGGATTTTGCGCTGATCAGCACGTCACTCACAGGAAATCCTCGAAATGGGGAGCGAGTCGTCGGAACAGCCATGCGCCGAAGGCGAGCGTGGACACGGCAATCAACAGTGCATAGAGATCGCTAAGACTCGGCAGGACTTGTCCCTGCAGTAACAATTCTCGAAGTCGCTCGGTGTAATAGGTGAGCGGATTGATTCCCATGAGCTTTTGAGCGAAGGCTGGGAGCATCGTTCGTGAGTAAAGAATAGGCGTAAGAAAGAAGCCGAAAGTCAGGATCTGAGTAATGACTTGGGCGAGGTCGCGGATAAAGACTTGGCAGGCGGCGAGGATCAGCCCCATGCCCAGAGTGAACAAGGCGAGCATGAACAAAACCGGTATTGCGGCAAATACACCCGCTAGGTGGAGTTCGGTGCCGGTGATTGCGAGCAAGGACAGGACCAGCGTGTAGCCAGCGAGATGGAGCAAGAACGTTCCTGTCACCGCAGCAATCACCAGCACCTCTGCTGGCAGGGCGACTTTGGTGATGAGCGCAGTATTCTCGGTTATTGCTGGCAGCGCTCGACCGACACCATCGGCGAACATCAGCCAAGCCCAGAACGCTACGCCGACATAGGCGACGAAGCCGACGCTCTCCGCCTCTGGAATTCTGGCGCCGAAAATGTAGACGAATACGGTGGCGTACAGCGCCAACTGCGCCATCGGGTGGAGAAAGGCCCAAGCAAGCCCGCTGATACTGCCGAGGTAACGGCTACGGATCTCTCGCTGCACGAAATGCGGCGCTAGCTGGGTGAGCTGGGCAAGGGTCGATCGAATTGCGCTGGGCATGCGTTACAGTCTAAGCCGAGGAGCCAAAAGGGGTTCGGCTCGGGCGATACGCTGCGGCCCGTGGGCCGCAGCGTGGTTGAGTTGTTACCAGTGTTTGACTGGCGTACCCGCCTAAATCACTGCGTCGGGGCGCGGAAGCGAGCCATAAAGCTAGCCATGGCTTCGTGATCCGTTGTCGGGCTGTCCGCTCTCAGGTCAGAGAAGAAGGTGTCCTTGATCCGGCGCTGATAGTTCGCCCGCACGTTTTGCATCAGTGCGTCTTTGACGTTTTCGTAACTCGGCGTCATACCGGGACGCTTCTCGATCATCTTGATGATGTGGTAACCGTAGCTCGACAGTACTGGCTCACTGAGCTGATCCGGTGCGGTTAGGGCCAAAGAGGCTTGTTTGAAAGCGGGGTCCAGCCCGGCTTTTTCGCTAACCTCAATACGCCCAGCGTTGGTCACTTTGGAGTCGTCATCCGAGTACTGCTGTACTAGCGAATCAAAGTCCTCTCCACTGCGAGCCTTGATCAAGACGTCGTTTGCTCGGACCAGCGCGTCGGCGTGGCAAAGGGTTCCGGTCGCAATCAGAATGTGGGCAACTTCAGTTATGGGCGGGACGCTAAACTCGTCCATACGGACCGCATACTGTTCGCGCGCGTAGGCTTCGAAGTCACGCTCTCCTGCACGCTTACTCATCTCTGCGGCTCGGGCATGTTCACCTAGCACGCGTTCTGCGGCGAGTAGCATCTGTCGTTGCACGATGGGATTCTGATCGAAGCCTGCTTCCTTTGCCATCTCTGCCAGTTGGCGGTTGATAAGGACGTTATCCATCAAACGATTGATGCGCTCCGGCTTACTCAAGATGCCTGCGCGAACGCCTGGATTGAGGTCGCCGATGCTGGCTTCAAGGTCGATCGGGTAGAGATTTACATCGTTTCGGCTGGCCAAGATGCAGTCGGTGCCTTCGCAGGCAACCGCCGGTACGGAAATCAGTAGTCCTGCGCCGATCAACAGCGCGAATAGGGCTTTGGTCTGCATAGCTTACGTGCTCACTAAAAGGGGTAGTCAGATAGCGCCAGTCGCGAAGCAGCTAGCGGTTCGAAGTATCTGGCGAACAGACAGCCCAGGGCTGGGAAAGTTCCTCGCGCGTGGCGAACGGCGTGATCACGCTCGCCTGCGGACAAGTTCGGCGTTTGCTGCATGTCCCCCTGTCGGGAGCAGTGTGCTGCTTGCCGAGCACCGACCTGACTTCGTATCGAGCAAGCCCCCCAGATCAGCGTATAGACTGACCTGAGGGGCCGTCCCTATTCGGGGAGTGCGTTGGGTGCAGTGACCGGGTAGCTGATTACGCGTGGCTCCGGATCACTCAAGCCGAGCATGTCGCCTCCGAGCCACTTTATCGCTACGGCTTCTCGATTAAACAGTTCCTGCGTACCGCCAATAATTGCGCATTGCGCGCCGGCGCAAAAGGCCCCACCGGGCCCGGGAGTCGACGTACCGCCAAAGTGAATGTTGACGTAGTATTGCGCTCCGGCAGTCATGTTGCAGGCGTTCGTATTTGTTCCCTGAAGACGGAAGTTTAAGCTCAGCAGGCCCATTGCTTCGCTGCCGCTATGACATTTGTTCGTGCATGGAACAAAGACACCGTCACAACCGGCGGGTGTATTGAGCACGTTCAAGCGAAAATCACCCGGGCAGCGGCTGATAGTCATGAATCCAGCCCGCCCGACAATGCTATTTTCGTTGTACGTCACCGCTCCGTTCGGGGAGTCGCCGTTGGTCGGAATCGTGGGGCTGATCGCTATGCGCAGACCTTGACCTCTAGTGACATTGAAATTCTCGTTGGCCGAGTAGGGCAACGGGAACTGTGCGCCACCATTGAATGTTGACCAAGTTCGGTTAGCGAATCCACTGATTCCGGGCGGCAGAGGGACGCTAGAGCAGTCGGTGATGTCGGTAACGGTCACGCTCTCGGAGTCGCTGACGTTGGCGCTCGATGTCGTGCAGGTGATACCGAACGGCACGATGCCCGGATTGCTCGGTGCGTTGATCACGCGGCTGCCATTAGTGCCAAGGGCGCCTTGGCTTGGCCAACCCGTACCGCTGCCACCGGTAGGTGTGCAGCCGGTTGTGCCGGTTGAGGTCCAATTCAGCGTTATCGGGGCGTTGACGCTGACGGTTGAAGGAGACACCACCAAATCTACCGAGCCGGGACCGACCGTGCCCGTGAACGTGATGCTTTTGCTATCGGTGACCGGCGTGCCGCCCGTGACGCAACTGAGGTTGAATGGCACGGTCTGCGCTGACGCGGGCGCGGTCAGGATAATTGAGTCTGAGGTTGCGCGTCCCGTCGCG
>QIMA01000605.1 GCA_003233535.1 Rhodanobacteraceae bacterium | reverse complement strand
GCTCCGTCGATCCGACCAGCCTCCCGGCTAGCTCGATACCCCACGGCGGACACGCTTAGGCTTTGTCCGCCCTACGGTGTAGCGGCTGCCAGAAAACTCGGGCCTCTAGTCTCCGTAGGTCGTGCAAAGCCCAAGCGTGCACGACAATGGCTCCGTCGATCCGACCAGCCTTCCGGCTAGCTCGATACTCCACGGCGGACACGCTTAGGCTTTGTCCGCCCTACGGGCCGTCGAGGAACGCAAGGGACGCGGATATTGCATGATCTGGCAATTGCGCTTAGCGTCAACTGCATTCTAGCTAGGCGAGGACTCCCTGTGCAGTACCGGCGTAACCGCGAAGGGCTGTGCTATTTCTTCACAGTGGTCAGCGACCGTCGACGTCCGATATTGACATTACCGGAGAACATCGCGCGATTGCGGCGCTCATTCAAAGAGGCCATCAAGCGGCGACCTTTTCGGCTAATCGCGATAGTCGTTCTCCCCGACCATTTGCACG
Source organism: Rhodanobacteraceae bacterium (assembly GCA_003233535.1). GTDB lineage: Bacteria > Pseudomonadota > Gammaproteobacteria > Xanthomonadales > SZUA-5 > SZUA-5. The sequence goes on along the minus strand of QIMA01000605.1, from coordinate 6,068 downwards.
CAATTTGGGAACTTCCGCAGGCTGACCCGGATTACTCCGGTCGGTGGGCCTACATCAAGCGTCACTTCAGCACCGGAGCGATAGCGGCCGGTTCTCCGAGCGAGAACCAGCAGCGTCGCCGCGAACTCGCGGTGTGGCAAAAGCGCTTTTGGGAGCACCGGATTCGGGATGACGAGGACCTCGCCCGACATCTTGACTACATACACTACAACCCGGTCAAACATGGTCTGGTGAATTCGCCCTGGGATTGGCCGCATAGCTCCTTGAAACGCTGCGCTGCACTCGGTTGGTACGCGGCCAATTGGGGTCTGTGCGTCGACGATGTGCGTAGCGAACCGTCTGCGACCGGCGAATAGCCGCGAAGTTGGGCCGTAGGTCGCGCAAAACCTAAGCGTGCACGACAAAAACCCCATCGCCCCTTGCACTAATCAGGTCTCAGCCCTGCTCCGTACTACCAGTCCGCTTGGAACTCGTCCGCGTCCATCTGCGCAGGGAAGCGCTTTCGATGCGCATCAAGTGGTGCACGATCAAGCGCCACAACCACCGACTGCGGCTGACTACCCAGCTCCACCATCGGCTGTCCTAAGAAGTCGATCACCGCGCTGTCGCCCGCATAGTCGATCTGATTGCCGTCGGTGCCGACCCGATTCACTGCCGCAACATAGGCGAGATTCTCAATCGCTCGAGCGCGCAGCAGGGTGCGCCAGTGCTCTCTGCGCGGCTTCGGCCAGTTGGCCACCAGCAGCATTAGGTCGTATTCGAGTTGCCCGTTCTCAGCAACGCGATTGCGTAGCCAAACCGGGAAGCGCAGGTCGTAGCAGACCGCCGGAAGAATGCGAAAGCTCTTGTATTCAATGATCGGCCGCTGCTCACCGGGCGCGTAGCGCTCGTGCTCCTTGGCCATTCTGAATAGGTGCCGCTTGTCATAGATGACTAGCTCGCCGTCCGGCGCCATCCAGACGAAACGATTCACTGCGCGGCCGTCGCTGCCCTTAATCACCAGACTACCGGCGATTACTACGCCGCAATCGGCAGCCAGGGCTTTCAGCCAGGCAATCCCCTCACCGTCCATGCCTTCGGCGACCGCTGCAGCATCGTTGGAAAAGCCGGACAAGAAGGTTTCAGGCAGCAGCAAAACGTCCGCCTGCGCAGCTAAACGTCGGACTTCGGTTCCGTAGAGCTCGCGATTACCCCGCGAGTCGTGCCAACGGGTATCAGCCTGGATAAGAGCGAGACGTAGCGACATGGGAGGTCCGTGTGAAAGTATGCGGCTGATTGTGCCAGCGTCGGCCGATAAAGCGCGCGCTAAAGTCCGCGAGGCGTCAATCCTGTAGGGCTGAGGGCTGATTCATCCGCGTGGCCAGCATTCAAAGCGGTGCTTTGCTGCTCGAAGGGTTTTGTGATTAGCGAATGAACCGGTTACCTATCCGTCGTTCGGAACGTCGTCATGGTTCCGAGTGGGGAAAGTCCGGACACGTCATGAGTGGCCGGAACCTGCAGCCGGACCTCGATCGGTTGTCACTCAACCTACACCAAAAACATACGCGTGCGTATGGAACGACGGTATAGTATTGCGATGCACACTACAGGCTGCCCAAGGAGTCCAGGATGAATACCGAAGTCACCCAGCAATCCGAACAGACTGAGACCGAAAGTACCCTGCGTACCGAATTGAGCGTGGCCAAGAATCTATTCTTCGGCGAAATCGTCGAGGAGAATCTGTTCCCTTACCCGCAAATGCGCGAACGCGATCGCGAAATGCTGGTCATGATGACCGACGCGATTGATCGCTTCCTGGCTGACAAGAGCGAGGAACTAGCGGAAATGGATCGCGTCGGCGAGCAGCCCGAGGAGTTCGTTCAGGCGCTGCGCGATATGGGATTGTTCGGCTTGATCATTGGCGAAACGCACGGCGGACTGGACCTATCGAACGCGGCCTACGCCCGGGTGCTGGCGCAAACCAGCAGCCACGACAGTTCAGTGTCGCTAACTATTGGGGCGCACAGCTCCATCGGCATGAAGGGCGTATTGCTGTTCGGCACCGACGAGCAGAAAGCCCGCTATCTGCCCTCGCTGGCTAGCGGCGAAACCATTGCTGCCTTCTGCCTAACCGAATCCGGCGCCGGCTCCGACGCTGCGGCTGTGCGCTGTAAGGCGTCGCTGCAGGAAGACGGCAGTTATTTGCTCAACGGCGAGAAGATCTGGATTACTAACGGCGGCATCGCCGGACTGTTTACCGTCTTTGCGCGAACCGACGGACCCGACGGCAAACTCACGGCATTCATCGTCGAGGCCGGTTGGGAAGGCGTCACTCACGGCCCGCACGAAGATAAGATGGGCATTCGCGCCTCATCCACCACCACGGTCGCCTTCAATGACGTCCGCGTGCCGGCCGAGAACGTGCTCGGCAAGGTGGGCAAGGGATTCAAGGTCGCCATGGCGATCTTGAACAACGGCCGCACAGGGCTTGGCGGCGGCGCCGTAGGCGGCATGAAGGCCCTGATTAAGCTCGCTACCGCGCAGGCCAAGGACCGCAAGCAGTTTGATCGACCGATCGCCGAGTTTGGTCTAGTTCGGGAAAAGATCGCACAGATGACCGTGGACTGCTTCGCCACCGAGAGCGCGGTGTGGATGGTGGCGCACTACATCGATTCTGGCTGCACCGATTATTCGGTGGAAGCGGCGATCAGCAAAGTGTTCGCCTCCGATGCGATTCAGCGTGCCGCTCACGAGGCGCTGCAGATCGCCGCCGGCAACGGCTTCATGAAAGAGTTTCCCTACGAAAAGATCACTCGTGACACCCGCATTTTGTCGATCTTTGAGGGCACCAACGAGATCTTGCGTCTGTATATCGCGCTATCCGGCATGAAAGATGTAGGCGCCACGCTGACCGGTCTGAAGAGCGCGGTTGGCGACATCTTCAATAGCCCGATCAAGGGCTTTGGCGTGCTCAGCGCCTATGCAGAGCGGCGCTTCCGCGACACCACAGGAATCGGCACCGACCGCATCGAGCACAACATGGATCCGCGCCTGCGCAAAGTCGCCGACGTGTTTGAGCGCTACACCGTGCAGCTGTCAAAAGCATCAGACTTGCTGTTGCGCAAACACGGCAAGGACATCACCGAGCAGCAGTATCAGCAAAAGCGCATCGCCGACGTCACCATCGATCTGTTTGTCGGCCTATGTGTGCTCTCGCGTGCCGAACACATGATTCGCAGCGAGGACAAGGAAGCCGAGTCCGCGATCCAAATTGCCGAACTGTTCAGCAAACAGGCACGGCGGCGCATGGTCCGCAACCTGCGCGGCATTCGCCATAACGAAGACGCGATAATGGATCAGCTCGCCGGGCGCATTTTGGAGCGCGGCAAGTACGTTTGGGATGTGATTTAGGTTTAGGGCTGAGGGCTGAGCAGGAATGATCCCGGCTCGGCTCGCGGATCTGTGCCGCGTTGCGATATCTAGCCCGGAATTTCATAAACTTCACGCGCCCTCGCTAGGCCCTTGATCGCCCAGCGACTTTTTCTCTCAGTCGGGTGTATGAGGCGATTCGCCGTTCTTGATGCAGCAGTTGGAGTTACTCGGAATCGTCTCCAGAGGAGGGCTTTCGGTAATTCCCAATTTCACCCTGCAACACCCATCCGCCGTCGCCATCTGGAAGCATTGCCATGGTCGCTACCGACTGCCAAGGGCGGCGAAAGTGCTTGGCTGTGACGGCTATCATCGCGTTCTGGTCACCATCGGCATCAATCGTGTGCAGTCGACCGTCTTCAACGACTACCCTCAATCCGGCTTTCGTGCGTGCTCGCCCGAATCGCCGCGTGACCTCAATGTAGGCACCGGTCATTGCTTCCATCAGCTTGGGCGGCAGCTCAAGTTCCGCCGGATAGGACGGCTTTGGCAGCGGCGCGATCATCTGCTGCTGCACCCGATCGCGCATCTTACGCAGCGTCGGTGGCTGAAAGGCATTGATCACCAAGAAATAGGCCAACTCGCGATCCTTGCTGTAGGCGTAGTGCGCCAGATAACCGTCGGCATCGCCGCCGTGGCCGTGAAAGCTGCGGCCACGAAACTGATAGTGGTAGTTGCCCATACCGCGGCCAAAGCGCAGCCCGCTCTTTGCTGCCAACGTCTCGCTCGGATCTTCCAGCGCACGCATGCTGGACTCACTCAAGAAGCGACCAGCCTGAGTTGCACCGCCACGCAAGAACATCTGCAGATACGGCGCCATCGCCGCAGGGCGAACGTTCAAGCCAGCCGCCGGACGATAGATGATGTGCCAGTACGGAATGACGCTAACACCGTCTGTGTTGTAGCCGGTTGCCAAGTTCTCAACAACTTCTATGGAGCGTTCGAATGTCGCCTCGGCCATTCCTAGTGGATCGAAAACAGCCTCGCGCATGAGGCTTTCGAAGCGCTCGTCTGCGGCGGCCTCCATCGCCAACCCGACGACACCCGCGCCGGAATTGGAATAGGAGGTATGTAAGCCAGGCGGCCACTGCACACGGCGTGATTGGGGCGAGATTGCCAGAGCTTGCTGCAGATTCAGGCCGCCGTCGTTGACGTAGTTGAACTCGGCTCCGCTCATGTCCATCAAACCGGCGCTGTGCTGCAGCAGTTGCCCCACATTCAGTCCATTCGTGTTCGCCCAGCGATTGTCGGGAACGTACTTGAGCACATCACCTGACAGCGGCTCGCCGAGGTTCAAAAGACCGGCTTGCGCCAACCGCAACGCGCCCAAAGCGGTAAAAGTCTTGCTCACCGACCCGATCCGGAACCAAGTTTGATCGTCGACCGGCCGACCGCTATTCCGGTCGGCCAGCCCGCGATATCCGACGCATACGATACGCTCGCTATCGACGACTAGGAGGGCAAATCCCGCGACCTTCGCCCGCCGCCGAATCTTGTCGATATCGGCGACTACCTCGGCCCAACCTTCGACGACACAAGCTGCGTCCGACGCATCGTCACTCGCCCTTGCCCACGGCGCTGACGTTGCTAGCACGCCAGCCAGGAACAGCAGTCCGCTTAGTCTCATCAATCAGTCCGCTGAATCAGGACTACGCAGTGTAGATGGCGGCCCGTTACCTCGGAGTACAGAATACGGCACGAAAAGGGATCACCCAATTCGCGCTAATCGCAAATCTTCCGCATCAGCGACTCCAACGGCCCGCGTCCCACCCACCGATCCCAGATCAGGGCACTGCCCCACATCAGCAGGCAATAGAGCATCGTAGCCAGCAACGCCTGGGCGTGTGTGGCGTTGCCAATCAAGCCCAACTCCGTCAAGGCACCCATCCCAATCAGAATATGCGCGATGTACTGGGTCAGCGCCTGTCGGCCGGGCAAGCTCAGCGCTGTCAGCCAGGACGATTGTCCAAACCGAGTAGCGAGCAGCAAACAACCGCCGATTGCGGCAGCCGCGGCACCGCCGCCCGCAACCATGTAGAGAGGCATTGGCGGGACTGGGGCGGCGGCCATTAGCAGCGCCAAGTCCGGATCAATCGGCCGCAGCAAGCCGCCCAGCGCTAGCGCGATTAACGACGCGGCTACGGTTACCGCAACCCCAACCACCAAGCATCGCCGCTGCACAACTCGATCGCGCAAGTCGCTACGTGCCAAGATCACGCCGAATAGGAAAAAGGCCAGCCAAGGCACCAGCGGGTGCCAACCGTTGAACAGCAGGTTGCGGACGAAACCGCTTACCGACCACAGGTCGACGTACTCATAGGTCTGCCAGTTCCAGCCACGGTCATAGTCAAACAGCAGCAGCAAGATCACAAACCCAAACGTCAGCGTCCCAGTCGCGGCCCACAGTGTCGACGATGGCAATCGCACCAAGGCCAGCGCGGCGACGAAGTAAAACGCGTAGTAGTGAATAATGTCGGCGGGAAAGATCAGCGTGTTGAGCAACCCCAAAAACAACAGAAACGCCGCCCGCTTCAGTGTCGTTAAGGCGAATCCCGCCCAAACGGCACGCTGCGCACCAAGGCCGAAGCCGACTCCCGCCAGAACAACGAACGTCGCGGCTGCACGGCCCTGTAGCAACTGCGCCAGCCCGATGCCGTCCG